>JAZLIL010000066.1:0-13631 GCA_045617405.1 Lachnospiraceae bacterium
AAGGCTGCAATGACTCATATGAAAGATTCAGTGCCTACGATGAAGCAATGGACAAGCACGGTCTTTTCTATGACGAATCATATGTAAAGCATGGAAATCACACCGATAATGTTTCCGAGCTGGTTGAAGAGCTTGTTGACGATCATCCCGATATTCAGGCTATCGTCTGCAGCAATGACGGCGAGGCATTCGGTGTTTATAAAGCGCTTGAAAGGCTCGGATACGTTGTCGGACGTGATATCGCCGTAACGGGCTTTGATGATGCCGACCCCGCAAAGACCGTAAACCCCGCACTTACTACTGTCGGCCAGCATGCTTTTGATATCGGTTACATGGCAATCGAGAAGATCATGTCCATCCTTGAGGGGGATTTTATCGGAATATCAAGAACGCCTAATCATCTTTATGTCAGGGAATCGTGCGGATGTAAGGGTGACAGGATGATTAAGAATTTTGATAATTATTCTCTCGAAGAGCTCTACGATCATATTACTGAGTATGCAAATGAATGTGTTGACTACTATCTGATAAATAACAGAAACCAGTCAGCGAGAAAGTTCTGTCTGGAAATACAGATAGAGCTTCTGTCTACCGTTTTGAAGCAGATTATGAATTCAAACAACGGAATCGAGTCGTCTATTGATGTCAATATGGTCAGAGAAAGCTTCAGAATGCTTACGGCGGGTAAGTATTCAAGGCTTGTGAATGAGATTACAGTCGCAAAGATGGCGACGGGGTATTTTACAAATGTTTTAAAGCTTGTAAAGAGCGAGAAGCTTGTACAGAATATCATTTCCATCGTAATTGACATTCAGCAGACAATTCTTTCATATTCCGTATCAAAGAAAGACAGTCAGTTTTCCGATGTTTCAAACAGATACATAACAAGTCCTATTTTTGTTAAGGACTTCATCGAGTATAACGATGATGACACCAAGCATTTTTACGGAATGGCAATAAGAAAGCTTAAGGAGGCCGGCATAAAGAACGCATATATTCTTCTTAATGAACAGCCTTTAACCGTAAATATTTCAAAAACATATCCAAGTCCCAAGACGATGAAGCTAGCCGCATACATCATGGGAAGCACAATAAAGACCTTTAATGATGATGAGATGCCGGTTATCGGAAACGAGCATTCCATGAGAGAGTATCTGCAGTCGAGTAACGGCACATGTTATTTCTCGTTTGTACTGTTCTCCGGGAAAACTCACTACGGTATTCTTGTTGCAGAAGTCGACGGCGAAAGCTTTATGACGTTGAATGTAATAAGCCAGCAGTTAAGTATCGTAATGCGCTATGTTCAGCTTGGAAAAAAGGAACGTGAATCGACGGAAGAGTTAAGCTCAATGCTTGAAACAATCCGTGAGAAGAATGATATTCTGCTGTTCATATCTTCAAATGATGAGCTTACGGGGCTTTATAACAGACGTGGTTTTATGGAGCATGCAATCGAAAAGAACAAGGCAAACATCGGCAAGAAAGCTTATTTCATCTTTGCAGATCTTGATCACCTGAAGGAGATTAATGATACCTTCGGGCACAGCGAGGGCGACTATGCCATTCAGTTTATTGCCGATATGTTCAGGGAGAATCTTGATCCCGAGGACGTTGTCGGAAGAATCGGAGGTGATGAGTTTGTGGCAATGGCGACCTCTGATAATGAGACCTTCATTGATGATTTTCGTGATCAGATAGGGAAGTATCTTAAGAGAATGAACAGGACACTTGATAAGCCTTATTTTATCGAGTGTTCAATAGGATGTACCGAGGTTGTATGTCAGGAAAGTCTGAATCTGACAGATATTCTGCGTGAAACTGATCAAAGTCTTTATGAAGAAAAGAAGAAAAGAAGGAAAACTATAAAAAAGTAGTTCATGAACTAATTCATATATTGACTTGACATTACTTTTTCAAAACTATACAATTTATTTGTTGTATGTTAATTGTTGAGATTTGTTCCGCTTTAAAGCGAAACTATTGTGATGAACTAATATAACATATTGCACAATGAAAACTGAATAAGGAGGTGCTCCGTGGAAGAGGTTTTAAAAATTGTTATCGCAGTAGTGATAACAGCCGCTATTGTCGCATTTGCAGTCTGGAAGCTTGCCATTGCCAACTACAGGAAAAATGTAGAAGCCACTATCGGCAGTGCAGAGACAAGAGCCAGGGAAATAATAGATGAGGCACAGAAAACAGCTGAAACGAAGAAGAAAGAGGCCCTTCTTGAGGTCAAGGAGGAATCCATCAGGGCGAAAAAGGAGCTCGAACGTGAGACTCGTGAACGTAAGAATGAGTTACAGCATTACGAGAACAGAGTATTGAAGAAGGAGGAAAATCTTGACCGAAAGACAGAGGCTATCGAAAAGAAAGAGATCAGGCTCACTCAGAAGGAGCAGGAACTCGATAAGCTTCGCGCTGAGGTAGCAGATGCACATGCTAAGCAGGTTGCAGAGCTTGAGAAGATCTCGGGACTTACCTCCGAACAAGCAAAAGGTTATCTTATCCAGACTGTTGAAGAAGAAGTCAAGCATGAAACAGCTGTTCTTATCAAGGATTACGAGACAAGGGCAAAGGAAGAGGCTGACAAGAAGGCAAAAGAGTATATTATTCAGGCAATACAGCGTTCTGCAGCCGATCATGTTTCAGAGTCAACGATTTCTGTTGTTCAGCTTCCGAGCGATGAGATGAAGGGCCGTATCATTGGACGTGAAGGACGAAACATTCGAACACTCGAGACAATGACCGGTGTTGATCTTATTATCGATGATACACCTGAAGCAGTTGTTCTCTCAGGCTTTGATCCTATCAGGAGAGAGGTTGCAAGAATAGCTCTTGAAAGACTTATCGTTGATGGCCGTATTCATCCCACAAGAATTGAGGAGATGGTTGAAAAGGCTCAGAAGGATGTTGAACAGATGATCAAGGAAGAAGGCGAGGCTGCAACACTTGAGGTTGGAGTTCATGGCATTCATCCTGAATTAGTCAGACTTTTAGGTAAGATGAAATTCCGTACCAGCTATGGTCAGAATGCTCTCAAGCATTCAATTGAAGTAGCAATCCTTTCAGGTCTTCTTGCAAGTGAGATCGGTGTCGATTCAAGAATTGCACGTCGCGCAGGTCTTCTTCATGATATCGGCAAGAGTGTGGACCAGGAAATGGAAGGAACACATGTACAGCTTGGTGTCGATCTTTGCAGAAAGTATAAAGAATCGGCAATCGTTATTAATGCCGTTGAATCACATCACGGCGATGTAGAAGCTACATCACTGATTGCCTGCATAGTCCAGGCTGCCGATACAATTTCGGCGGCAAGACCCGGTGCAAGAAGAGAGACACTTGAAACCTATACACAGCGTCTGAAGCAGTTAGAGGAGATTTCCAACGGCTTTAAGGGAGTTGAGAAGTCCTATGCGATCCAGGCCGGACGAGAAGTCAGGGTTATGGTTGTACCTGAGCAGATTTCTGATGATGACATGATACTGCTTGCTCGCGATCTTTCGAAGAAGATTGAGTCTGAGCTTGAGTATCCGGGACAGATTAAGGTCAATGTCATCCGTGAATCAAGAGCTGTTGACTACGCAAAGTAGTCTTATCCGGTGGAGTAACGAGATTAAAAGGGACTGCCGCGCACGCGGCGGTCCTTTTTTCAATTGAAGTCACAGGTGTGTTCAAAAATCTTTGAAAGGAAATGCCGGTTGTTATGATTATTATTCTCTTTATTATATTAATAGTGTTTTTGGGAAGATCCTTTTACGAGAAAAACACAATTGAGATCAGCAATTTCGAATTTAAGGATAAAAGAATCGGAAAGAAGCTAAGACTTGTCTACATTTCCGATCTTCACGGCCGCAAATTTGATGAGAACAACTCTATCGTAATAGGAAAGATAAGGGCGTTAAAACCCGATTATGTCATAATAGGCGGAGACCTTCTCGATAAAAGAAATATGAAGAGTATTGATGCATCGCTTCATTTTGTTCAAAGGCTCGGGAAGGAATTCAGAACTTATTATTCATTTGGAAACCACGAGAAGTATATGCTTCTTCATGCAAAAAAGCTTACAGAAGACTATCTTGAAAAGTGCTCCCGATACACTGATTTCATCGTCGGAAGAACTGAACATCTTGCAGTATCCGGCGTCAATCTTATCGGCTATGATTTTTCTCATGATATTTATAAAGCTTCATGCAAAGGGCTTGATTGTGAGACTGTCGAGGGTATCGGAAGCTTAATAAAGAGTAAGTGCTTTAATATTCTGCTCGCACACGACCCGTACCATTTTTCTGATTATTCAAAGACAGGTGTCGATCTTGTGCTGAGCGGACACATTCATGGCGGAGTTGTGAGACTTCCCGACGGGCGGGGCCTTCTTTCCCCGAGATATACATTTTTCCCGAAGTACTCGGCCGGTCTTTATATGCGTAAGGGAACTAAAATGATTGTTTCAAGGGGACTTGGAAATCATTCTGTGCCGGTAAGGATTAACAACAAGCCTGAAATTGTTTGTATTGATCTGATTCCCGAATGACAATATACAATATATTGTGTTAAAGTAGGCAGATAGCACTATACATTGGAGAAAAGATGTGATATAATGAGTCGGTGGATGTGGTAGGCCCCGACTCGTTTATTTAGTCTGAAGATTTACTGCGTCCTCACAGATATTGATTGCAGGGAGTTAATATGAGTCTTCAGGTGCATCTTGAAAAATTCGATGGTCCGCTTGATTTGCTGCTTCACCTTATAGACAGGAACAAGGTGAGCATCTATGATATACCTATTGTACTCATTACTGAGCAGTACCTTGAGTATGTAAGGTCAATGGAGGAGGAAGATCTTGACGTTATGAGCGAGTTCGTTGCCATGGCGGCGGAGCTTCTTCGAATCAAATCGGAGATGCTTCTTCCTAAACCGGTGAAGGAAGCGGGAGAGGAAGAGGTCGACCCGAGAACCGAGTTGGTTGAGAGGCTTCTTGAATATAAGATGTATAAATATATGTCTTTCGAGCTTAAAGACATGATGTTTGATGCGTCACACGTAATTTTTAAAGGTGACGAATACGTGCCCGACGAGATTAAAAATTACAGGAACGAGATTGATGTGACTGAGCTTATGAGTGAGATACCTCTCGAAAGGCTGCAGGCGACGTTCAATCAGCTTATCACAAGGAAGAATGACAGAGTAGACAAGGTCAGGAGTGGCTTCGGGAAGATTGAAAGGGAAGAGATTGATCTTTCCAGGACTATTATTAAAATACAGGAGTTCGGAATAGCTAACAGGGTATTCAGCTTCAGTAAATACATTTTGTCGCAGCCTTCAAGACTTCAAAAGATTGTTTGCTTCCTGAGTATACTGGAACTCATTAAGGTCGGGAGAGTTCGGTGTACTCAGAATGATGTTTTTGGTGAAATAACACTTGAATATCTTGCAGATGACGTAATAATGCTTGATGCCGCAACAGCGTAATTGCAACGAAAGAGAGACATTATGAGTACAGAAGAGTTAAAAGCCGCAATTGAGGCAGTTTTGTTTACAATGGGATCGGCTGTCGAAGTGAGCAAGCTCGCCAAGGCATATGAGTGCGAGGAGGAAATTGTCCTTTCATGCGTTCATGATCTTATCAACGAGTATTCGAATCCCGGATGCGGTATTAACATAATCGAAGTCGACGGTGCATTTCAGATGTGCACAAAGGCATCCCAGTACGAGAACGTTATCAAGGTTGCGCATGTTCCCGAACGTCACGTTATGAGTGATGTACTTCTCGAGACGCTTTCAATTGTTGCTTACAAGCAGCCTGTTACAAAGGCTGAGATTGAACTGATACGTGGAGTAAATTCCGATCACACTGTGAATAAGCTTGTAGAATACAAGCTTATTCATGAGGTCGGAAGAAAGAACGTTCCCGGGAGACCGATACTTTTCGGAACGACTGATGATTTCCTTCGAAGCTTTGGATTAAACTCGCTCTCGGAACTCCCCGAGGTAAAGAATGAAAAGCTTGAAGATTTCAAGCACGAAGTAGCCGAAGAGATGCAGCTGTCTCTTGAAATCTGATATTTGCGAAGCGCGTTGGCTTACATAGGAAGAGGTACCGGGAAGATGAAAAACCTCTTCCTTAATTTTATGAAAGCCTATTGACAATGCGTAATATAAGTGATATCCTATCTGAGTATGCCGCACAACGAGGTATAAGTATGCCCTTTTGCAGGTGTCACCGAAGTTGGCGAGTAATGTTCATAGGAGGAAACTTATGTACGCGATTATTGCAACAGGAGGAAAGCAGTACAAGGTAGCCGAGGGCGACGTTATCAAGGTTGAGAAGCTTGGAGTTGCAGCAGGTGAGACTGTATCTTTCGACAACGTTCTTGCTGTTAATAACGGCAGCATGGTTGTTGGCAACCCCACTGTAGCCGGTGCTACAGTAACAGCTTCTGTTATTGAAGAAGGAAAGAACAGAAAAGTTATCGTTTACAGGTATAAGAGAAAGTCCGGATACCACAAGAAGAACGGACACAGACAGCCTTATACCAAGGTTAAGATCGAAAAGATCAATGCTTAATCTGTAATATTGGTGTGTTCATGATTAAGGTTAATGTAGAGAGGGATCAGGCAGGAGAAGTCGTGAGTGTTTCGGTTTCCGGACACGCAGGATTTGCAAAAAGAGGCAAAGACATTGTTTGTGCAGCAGTATCGGTGCTTGTGACAAACGCAGTCAATTCCCTTAATGAGTTGACTGATTGCCCGTTTTCCTACGAGGAGAATGAAAAGAATGCCACAATGTGCATTTCATTTAAGGAAGGAACAGATGAGCGTTCGAAGCTCCTTGCCGACAGCCTTTTACTTGGCCTGAAGTCCGTTGAGGACTGTTATGGACACGGTTACATCTCTATTATTGATAGGAGGTAAAGTCATGTTGAAGTTAAACCTTCAGTTTTTCGCTCATAAAAAGGGTGTTGGTTCAACAAAGAACGGCAGAGATTCTGAGTCTAAGAGACTTGGACCGAAGCGTGCTGACGGTCAGTTCGTTAAGGCCGGCAACATTCTTATGAGACAGCGTGGAACAAAGATTCATCCCGGTGTTAACGTTGGTATCGGAAGTGATGATACACTTTTCGCACTTGTTGACGGAACTCTCAGATTTGAGAGAAAGGGAAGAGACAAGAAGCAGGCTTCTGTTTATCCCGTTGCTGAGTAATTGAGAGACTGACGAAAACCCTGAATCTTTTTCAGGGTTTTCTTTTATGAAAGCCTTGCTGACGGATTTATCTGAAGTAATGTTTGAAGAAGGCTTTTCAAGGAGGATTTATGTTCGCAGATGTTGCTAAGATTCACATCAGATCCGGTAAGGGCGGTGATGGCTGTGTGAGCTTTCGAAGGGAGATGTTTGTACCCGACGGCGGCCCCGATGGAGGTGACGGCGGAAAGGGCGGAGATCTGATCTTCGAGATAGATGAGGGAGCCAACACGCTTAATGATTACCGATACATCAGAAAGTACCATGCCGGCGACGGTGAGAACGGCAAGGGAAAGCGCTGCAGCGGAAAGAACGGTGAGGATGTAGTTCTTAAGGTTCCCGAGGGTACAGTCGTTCGGGCAGCCGAATCAGGCAATATTATTGTCGATATGTCCGGGAAGAACAGAAGAGTTGTTGTGCTTGCCGGCGGTCGCGGTGGAAAAGGCAATATGAACTACGTTACTGCAACAATGCAGGCGCCGATGTATGCGCAGCCCGGTCAGCCGGCCCGTGAACTTGATGTCATTCTTGAACTTAAGTGTATTGCCGATGTCGGACTTGTCGGTTTTCCGAATGTCGGGAAGTCAACTTTTCTTGCGAGAGTTACGAATGCAAAACCCAAGATTGCAAATTATCACTTCACGACATTAAATCCAAATCTTGGTGTAGTAAATCTTGACGGCTCCAAGGGCTTTGTAATTGCCGATATTCCGGGGCTTATTGAAGGCGCAAGTGAGGGAGTCGGCCTCGGACATGAGTTTCTAAAGCATATTGAGCGTACAAGAGTTATTCTTCACATTGTTGATGCCGCACAGACTGAAGGCAGAGATCCGATAGATGACATCAGAAAGATTAATCTTGAGCTTGCAAAGTACGGCTCGGATCTTTCTGAAAAACCTCAGATTATCGTTGCAAACAAACTGGACACAATGAGTGATGAAGATCAGGAGTGCATGCTTCAGATACTTCGTGACGAGTTTAAGGATGAAAATGTAGAAATTGTCGGAATAAGTGCCGTAAGCGGCAAGGGTGTCTCAGAGCTCCTCTACAAAGTAAGAGCGATGCTTGATGCGCTGCCCGAAGAATCGAATGTCTTTGAACCTACGTTTACCGAAGCCGATATTATTGATAAAAGAGAACTTCCTTTTTCTGTTTTTTATGACGGCGATGATCATGTCTATAAAGTTGAAGGTCCGAGAATAGAGAGAATGCTCGGTTACACAAATCTTGAGACTGAAAAGGGTTTTCAGTTCTTCCAGAATTTTATGAAGGAGAACGGCGTCTGGGATAAGCTTGAAGAGCTTGGAATTGAAGAGAAGGACACTGTTAGAATTTACGGCTGGGATTTTGAATATTACAGGTATTGATTATGACATCAAAAGAAAGAGCAAATTTAAAAGGTCTTGCCATGAAGCTTGATGCGATTTTTCAGATCGGCAAGGCAAGCCTGACACCGGAAATAGTAAATGCAATTGACGAAGCTGTTGAAAAGCGTGAGCTCATCAAGGTTTCTGTTCTTCAAAATTGTGACGATGATCCGAATGAACTCGGAAGAATGCTTGCAGAGAGAACAAGAAGCGAGCTTGTTCAGGTTATAGGAAAGAAAATCGTTCTCTACAGAAAGAATGTCAGAAAAGAGCAGATGCTTCAGGAAAAGGAAAAGAAAGCTTCATTTAAAGCTTCCCGGAAGAAGACATTTAACGGAGGATCAGGAAGATAGACTGTCTGAAATCTGAAATTAGGATTTCTTAATTAGAGTTATTCACCGAAGAATCAGGAAAGCAGTCTGTTAGACAGGTGTTTCTATGAAGATTGGAATACTCGGCGGAACCTTTAATCCGGTTCACAATGCACATGTAATACTCGCAAAAGAGTCAGTCCGTCAGTTTGACCTGGATTGTCTCTGGTTTATGCCATCAAAGAATCCGCCCCATAAATCGAATACAGCACTTAACGACGTTGCACGTCTTGAGATGCTTCAGGCGATGATTAATGAGCTTGATGATGAAAGATATTCAATCTGCGACGTTGAGATGTACAGGGAAGGTGCGTCCTATTCGTCCGATACTCTCAGAATCCTTAATGAACGGTACCCTGACGATGAGCTGTTTTTTATTATCGGTGGCGATTCCATTATGTATTTTGACACCTGGCATGAGCCTGACGAGATTTTAAAGCTCGCAACTGTGCTTGTTTCCGGGCGGACAGATATCAGTGAGGAAGCGATTCTTCGCAAGTCTGAGTCTCTTATGAAGGAATTTGGCGGCAGGATATGTCTTGTAAGGTTTTCGGATATCGACATCTCTTCAGGCTATCTTCGTGAAAATTTCTACTATGCGGACTGCTCTGTCATGGTTCCGAAGAGTGTTTATGATTACATTTTGAAGAACGGTCTTTACAGACCCTTGGAAATCATGAAGAAGTATATGAAAAAATACGCCCGGATGGTTTCAACGGTTCGCGGGTCAATAAAGACAAGCCGTTTCACTCATACGATGGGCGTCTGTAAGGTTGCACTCAAGCTTGCGAACTGCTACAAAACGGATGAAGAGAAAGCTTTTCTTGCCGCACTTCTTCATGACTGTGCAAAGGGAATGTCCTTTGACGAAATGACCGGACACCTTAAGGAGACGGGCAATTTCAGGGAGGAATATGCTGACTTTGAACTATCGTCAATTCTTCATGGAAAAGCCGGCGCTTCACTTGCATCTTTAAAGTACGGTGTTGATGATCCGGAAATCATCGATGCCATTTCATTCCATACGACAGGCAAGCCTGCGATGAGCAAACTTGCTAAGATTATTTTCGTTGCCGACTACATTGAACCGAACCGGTCGTTCATGTCTTCGCCTACTCTTAATGAACTGCGTTTGTTAGCTGAGAAGGATCTTGATCTTGCGGTATACTTCGAACTTAAAAATGTTATCTCGCATCTTGAGGAGGCAGGGCGTAAGATTGATAATATTGCATTTGAAGCTTTAAATTACTATACTGAAATAGTAAGAGACAGGACAGAATATATATCAGAATAAGGAGAATCATTTAATGACAGCAGATGTTTCAAAGGATATGGTGAAGCTTGCCTATAAGGCCATGGATGATAAGAAGGCTGTGGACATCAGTGTTCTTGATATTTCAAATATTTCGGTTCTTGCCGATTACTTTATCATTGCGAGCGGTACAAATGTTTCTCAGATTGACGCTATCACTAATAATGTGATGGAGGCTCTTTCACGCCACGGATATGATCTTAAAAGGTCTGAAGGCATATCAGATTGCGGCTGGATTCTTATGGATTTTGGTGATATTATCGTGCATGTTTTTTCACTGAAAGACAGGCAGTTTTATGATCTTGATGCTGTCTGGAGCAAGGGAATTCCCGTTTCAAATGTTGACGAGCTGTAATCACTTTGTAAAAGTAATCTAATAAAAGACAGTGATTCGAATGTTTCTTGCAATCAAAAATTGCAAACAAATGTTTGACAACAGAACAAACGTGTGGTATTCTGATTGTAGATTTGATTACAGGGAGGTATTTCGATGGCAAGAAGCAACAAACTTTCTTTAAAGCAGGAAGAGATTCTTACGTATTTAAAGGACCAGATTATTTCGAGAGGCTTTCCTCCCTCGGTGAGAGAGATTTGTGAAGCAGTCAATCTTAAGTCAACATCTTCGGTTCATTCACATCTTGAATCACTTGAACACAAGGGTTACATCAAGCGTGATCCCGCAAAGCCCAGATGCATTGAGATTGTCGATCAGAATTTTAACTCAGTAAGACGTGAACTGACTAACATTCCCATTCTCGGTACCGTAACTGCAGGACAGCCTATTCTTGCAGTCGAGAACATTGAAGGTTATTTCCCGCTTCCTGCTGAGTTGAATCTCAGCTCCGAACAGTGCTTTATGCTTCATGTCAGAGGTACCAGTATGATTAATGCCGGAATCTTTAACGGAGACAGCATCATTGTTCGCCGCCAGAACACAGCTGACAACGGTGACTATGTAGTAGCTCTTATTGATGAAGAGGTTACTGTCAAGACATTCTACAAAGAGAATGATCACATCAGACTTCAGCCTGAAAACGATACAATGGATCCAATTATTGTACGTGATGTTACGATTCTTGGCAAGGTAGTCGGTCTTTTCAGGTCAATGAAATAGTATTATCTTATCCAGTTACGAAGTTCTCCGTTAAAAACAGAATTAAAAATGCGGTCGCGCACACCGGGGTTCTCAAATTCCAGTTTATTAATCAGCTCTTTAATATACTCACGCTTTGTAACACCGTCTGCAGGGCAGGGATTCTTAACGACAGGAAGATTGTACATGTTAACGAAGCCCTTTATGTCACGTTCTTCAACGTAGATAAGCGGCCTGATCAGCGTTATGCCGCTTCGGTCAAGGTAGGTGACGGGAGAGAAGCAGTAGAAATGCCCCTCGTAGAGTAACGACATCAGAACTGTTTCGATGACATCATCTTTGTGATGGGCGTAGGCAGATTTGTTGCATCCGAGCCCCTTCGATGCATCGTTGAAGGCACCTTTTCGGAGTTTGGCGCAAAGCGAACAGGGATTGTCCTCTTTTCTGATGTCAAATACAACCTCGGCTATCTCGGTTTTTACGGGTGTAAAGTGCACGTTAAGATCGGAGCAGACCTTAGCAATAGTATCAATGTCAAACCCTTTGAATCCGAGGTCTATTGTAATAGCTTCGATTTCAAAATGCTTTGGATAGAATCTTCGAAGTCCCGCAAGTGCGTTTAACAGTGCATAAGAATCTTTGCCCCCTGAAACTCCGATAGCAATCCTGTCACCTTCTTCAATCATGTGGTAATCATCTATCGCCTTTCTGGCGAGACTTAACAGTCGCTGCAATTTCATATCGGAGCCTCCGGGGGCAAAAGTATTGTTTTACCGTTTTTGCTCGAAAACTGACCGGATTTTAAAACTTACTTTGAATAAATCTGTCTTGAAACCCTGTAGAGTTCTTCGGCATAGGTGTCATTAATGTACGGTGCAAAGTACCTGTTGATTATAAACACTTTGCCGTCATTTGTACAGAACTTATTTGCAAAGTCATTTGCGGCTTTTCTGATTTCTTCTTCCGTAGCGTTATCCTTGTCGTAGAGATCGGGCTGAACGCCGATGATAATCTTGTCGCCGTAGTCGTTAAAGAGCTTCTGTGTGTCGTTGATGTTTGACATGGGAGCCCAGATGTCCCATCCGGCCGCAATGAAGTTCTCAATCTGGGGGTAGTTGCAGCCGCAGCTGTGAAGCTCTGCAGCCTTGCCGAGAGCATGGATATGATCGGTAATCTTTCGTGCAAAAGGAACGAGCATTTCTTTTCCCGTTTCGAATGAGAAGAAAGGTGCAGGTTGTGTTCCCCAATCATCGTGGATAAGGAAGCCGTCTATGTCGTAGCATTCAACGCACTTGTCAATAATACGGATATAAAGATCGGAAAGTTTTGTAAAGAGCGCCCGAAGCGCATCCTGCTGTTCCTCGTCAATCAGTGCGACGGCTGCGTCTTCAAATCCCATGAACGAGATAAGACGTTCAAAACCGAAACCGTTAAGGAGAACAAGGTAATTGAACTTATCTGTCTTTAAAAATTCCTTATTTCTCTTAGCGCTTCCTTCCCAATCCCAGCTGTCAATGTCAGGCCATACAATCCTGTCTTCCCAGTCATCGGCATAATCAAAGAGGGGTTTTACACCGGGCTTTTCCATCGAGCCGCCTGCAACGGGAACGTATACCCATTCGATGCCGAACATGTCTTTTCCACCCTTTTCGGAGTCGGGAATTGAGATGCCTTCATCATTTACGAAACCTCTTGCACGATTGTCGGGAATGACATCCGGATAGAAGTTGAATACTTCGGCTCCTGTATTTGCCCAGATAGGCTTCCTTTCAAGTGCAAGCTGCTTCCATGCCTGCTTGTCTGTTACCGGAGTTTTGAAAATGGGAAAATCCGCTCCTCTGATGCCTTTAAAGCGTCCCAGTACTTCAAGTTCTTTTTCATCGAATTTGTAACTCATAATAAACTGCTCCTTTCAATCGCAAAAGATACATATGCTGTCAAGCGCACCCACTGCCTGAAGGCAGCGGGGTTTCTTTACTTTTCAAATATCTTTATATATCACAAGTATAAGTTCAATCTTCGGTACAGTCAAACTTTAGCCGCCATATGCGCAATAATTTGTAAGGTGTGAACAAAAAATATCTTAAAATAGGGCATTTCGTATAATCGTCAATTAAGTGTTATCTTTGTCAATTAAGTGACACAATATAGACACACAATAATCAGAAAACTATGCTATATATAGTATAATTAAGAAAATAAAATATATGAACGGGTCGGATGTGAAATTGTTTTTCATATGTCT
>JAZLIL010000067.1:0-13934 GCA_045617405.1 Lachnospiraceae bacterium
ACAATTCAGTTCCTCAGTACATTTATGATGAGGACATCAAGGGCAAGTACGACTACCGACTCACCGATACCTTCATGGGCTTCCACTGCGGAAACACTCCTCAGTGCAAGATGTGCGCAGACCGTGCCGTTAAGTACCAGCTTATTCAGCACAGAGTTCTTGAGCCTGCAGGTTCAGAACCCGACATCTCAAGAGGTACTCTTGAGGGCGACATCGCTGCAAGCGACATTACCTTCTACCGCCTGCAGTGTGATTCCGATGGCGAGTTAAGAGCTTACGTTGCTGAGGGTGAAGTTCTCGATGTGGCTACAAGATCATTCGGTGGCATCGGCGTATTTGCAATTCCCGAGATGGGACGCTTCTATCGTCACGTTCTTGTTGAAAAGAGATACCCTCACCACGGTGCCGTTGCATTCGGTCACTACGGAAAGCTTCTCTATGAAGTATTCAAGTTCTTCGGCGTTAAGGACATTGCTTACAATCAGCCGGCAAATCTTCCTTATCCTACCGAAAACCCTTTCAAGTAGAATCACGTCGGATTTGAAAAGAATCCCGAAATAATTTTAAAGGCACCTCACTCGGAGGTGCCTTTATTACTCTTTCTGTCTATGCTTCAATTCCTTCTATACCGGCACTCCTTCCGTGACGGCATTCCTTCCACACTCCCATCCTTCTGTGCTTTTGCAGCTAGTTATCCTGTACTTTTGTAGCTTGTTATCCTGTGCTTTTGCAGCTTGTTATCCTGTACTTCCGTAGCTTGTTATCCTGTGCTTTTGCAGCTTGTTATCCTAAACTTCCATTCTCGCCTTATATTCAAGACAAAGCATTGTAAGATCGTCGAACTGAGGTGCCTCGCCGACAAACTTATCAACATCAGCCCTGATAGCCGGAAGAATCTGCATAAGAGGCATATCTGAAACGCGCACAAGAGTTTCTCCGAGCCTTTCCATGTCGAAGAGCTCATCATGAGCATTCGTAGATTCGGGAACACCGTCCGTGTAAAGGAATACTCTGCTTCCCGGCTCAAGAGTAAGATTGCCGCCCTTAAACTCCATGTCATCAATTCCTGCAAGGACAAACGATGCTTCAACAGGATGCGGTTCAAATACACCGCCGGGCTGTCTGAAGAAAGGTGTTTCGTGTCCTGCATTGACATACATGAAATTGCCTGTAACAAGATCAAGAACGCCTTCAAATGCAGTTATGAACAGATCCTCACTGTTCGCTTCACAAAGAAGATTGTTTACTTCGTAGAATACCTCTGTAAGATCGCGTCCGGGTGTTGTATGATCCTTGATCAGAGTCTTGCCGATTACCATGAAGAGTGCTGCGGGAACACCCTTTCCTGAAACATCGGCCATAACAATTGCTACATGCCTGTCATCGATCATGAAGAAATCATAGAAGTCTCCGCCGACTTCCTTTGCAGGATCCATGCTGGCAACGATATCAAATTCTGTCCTGTCGGGATACGGAGGGAAAATCATGGGAAGCATTGAGGACTGAATGTGTGTTGCAATATCAAGTTCGGCACCGATACGCTCCTTCTCACGTGTCACATTCTCAAGGTTTGTCATGTACCCCTTCAAGTCTACCGTCATCTTATTGAAGGCTTCGGCAAGCTTTCCGATTTCATCATTTGTAGTCGCCTCTATTGATGCATCAAGATTACCTTCGCCGACTACTGCAACCTGTCCCATCAGTGTTCTTATAGGCTTAACGAAATGACTGGAAATTGCTGATGTAACACCGATAATTGCTATTACCGCAATTGCCACAATTATGCAGAATGCAATGATATTGCCGTTAATGCCATTCTGAACGACTGCCTTGTTTTCTTCCGCATTCTTCCCGATATTTGCCTGGACCGTATCAACAGCAGAGAGAATCTTTTCTGCACTCATAACAAGACAAATTGTCCAGCCTGTTTCATCCATCTTTCTGAACGTAAAGATGTTTTCGCCTTCGGTTGCATAATTAACACCTGAATTCAACAATGCGGAAACCTTGTCATTGCCGTCATATCCGTTGGTGGCATACATCAGCTCGCCGTTCTTATCGAAGAATACTACGGATACAATCTGTTCCTCATTATAGTTTTCAAGAATGTTCTGGAATGATTCAACTGCTATATCGCCGGATGCCACACCACGAAGCTTTCCGTTCTGATCGAAAACCGGAGCTGCACAGACAACCTTGACCTTTCCCGTAACCTTGCCGGTAAAAATACCAGACCAGTACATCTCTCCGCTTGACTTAACTTCCTCATACCAGGTCTCATTTCTAAGATCAGCATAGTCGTTTCCGAGTTCGTCATATGTTCCGTCAAGGCACATTCCTGTCTCAGTTACAAGATAAAGGTCAAGCTCCGACAGCTTTGAGACATCATAATCGGGAAGATACGCGATAAAATCTCTGATAGGCGCAATCACTGCAAAGTCTTTCCTGACTTCATCCATGTCGGCATCCTTTACAATACCGACCTTTGAATCAAGCTCCGTAACAGCGTCATTCTCCCTATAGAGGCTCGCAGCTCTTGCCGCAATGGACGCAGCGTGCTTACGAACACTTGAGAAAACATTCCCAAAGTACTTGACACTTGCATCAGCAAAGTCCTGTGCCACCCACTTCTCATATTCCATCATTGTTCCTGTTGTCTCTGCAACAATGGTCTTTTCCTGTTCTTCGGCAAGCAGGCTCAGATTCTTTTTCTGCGTCGAAAGAAGAACCATTACAACGATGAACAGAATAACACTGAGTGACACCGATACACCGAGGATTGCTAAAAGTAATTTACTCTTAATACTTTTCATAGACAGACTCCTTCACTTTACTGTATTAGTTTCTATATGAGATTTACTACACTGTATCAACCCTTTGAATCCGATGCTCTTCTAAGCTGCTTCCCGCCAAGCAGGAGGAAGAACAGAACAGCCGCAGCTGCAAAGCAGAGACCGAAAATGAACAGATATGTTGTCTTTCCGTCGGGCTGGATAATGATGTTGTAAAGAACCGGACAAGCAATCTGGACAGCCGATCCGACACTGCTGAACAGTGTGAGCATTCCTGCTTTATCCATATCCTCGGTACCCTTAAGGCCCGTAAAGAAACCTGTGATTGTGGGTGTTCCGTAACCATCCATCAGACCCATGATTCCGGCAGAGAGAAGGATAATCCCGGCGCTTCCGCCAAGAACAAGGACAAGGATTCCGGCAGCTCCTAAAAACAGGGCAATAACCGAACCGATAAAGGTTGAAACTTTCCTTAAGAGCCTTATCATGAAGACTCCGACATATACTCCTGCCAGTCCGTTGATCAGATATGCGTAACTCGTTACAACGCCCGACTGCCCGACTGCACTCATATAAACAGGCAGGAAGGATACAACATACATCAGTCCGATATTAAGCGGTACGTCACCGACAAACAGAGCCTTCAGCACATCTGCATTCTTAAGCATTGACAGGAACGAACCCGATTTTTCCTTTTTGGAAGAAGCACCTGCAAGTCTGACTTCATCAATTTCCTTCCAAGGCATCAGAAGAACCGAAACAACAAGCACTGCCACACAGATAATAGCGGTAAAATAGTAGTTGAACTGATATCCCTTTGACTCAGCCATAATTGAACCGAGTGAAGCACCGATTGTAATACCGCAGAGAAGACCACCGTTAAGCTCCGCAAAATTTTTCTGGATTGCCTTGTCGTCAGTCGAACCGGCTGCAACGTAGGAATTGAGCCAGTACTTAAGAAAGGCAAATCCGATACCGCAAAGTGCACGAAGAATTATGAGAAGATACGGTGAATTTACGCTTGCGCAGGCTGCATTGCAAAGGATGATAATAGGGAATACGAGGTAAGTCATCCTGCTGAGCTTGAAATCAGCAAAGAACTTCTGAATAATAAGCGATGCGATTAGAACACAGAGCAGCTCAATCGTCAGAGGCAGCGATGCACTGACAGACGGTGACAGACCGAAAACGCTCGCTTTCCATGATCTCATGATAACGGCTGCATAAGGTGTACTTGTGTATAATGCAGTATAAGTCATGAAAGAAAGCAGTCTTATCTGATCCGGCACTCCGTCAAGCTGGTTCACCTCTGAATTCTTTTTCTTCAGGAATTTGCTTGTTACAATCTGAGGAAGCTTTGTCATCTCGTATGTTATCATCAGGCAGATGATAAATACTGCACCAAACATCAGCCTCATCGAATTCAGCTTCTCCTGAATAAAGTTCCGGTTAACCGAAATATTGACATAGGCCTCGCCGTTACTGATTGGAAGAGCAATCAATGACTCGGCATCATTTGTAAAATAGTAATTTTTAACAACTGAAATACTCTCAATCGACTTGTTCTCATCCACCATATTATTCAGATATTCCGAAACCATATCAAGATTATCAAGACTCAGTCCCTTGTTCTGAAGCCTGACAATTGCCTTTTGAGCGAAGGAAGCCGTCACATTTGCACTGTTTCGAATCAGTTTCTCCTGCTTAACGGTAAATGACGAATACATGTACATAATGAATACCATCATGCACATCATGATAATGATTACCATCATGTGCTTGACGTACCACTTCTCCGACTTGAAATTAGGCTCAAATGCGAATTTGCAGATAGCAACAAGGACCACAACAAACAGGCTCATCACAATAAGAAACGTATTCTCTCCGATGCCCGTTGTTGTGACTTTTGTCGAATCCTCAAGGAAATCATTCTTACTGTACACAGCGACCAGGAAACCCTGATGTCCTTTCTTTAGTGAATTTATCGGGAATACCAGACATGAATCATCGCCATAGTCAAGAACCTCACCCTTCGATTCGGGGTCAATACTCTTAACGTTGTTTACAAAATTGTTGTCAAAAATGTGCGAAAGCGCCTTCACACTGTCATCACTCTCAGGCATTGATGTATAGAGCGGTTTAATATTGACATCTGTAACGATAACACGAACATCATTTGATGCCTGCTGACAGATACTCTCAATGATTTCATCCATTCCGTAGAAATTATCAAGATCCTTTCCGAAATCGATAGATGTCTGAATGTTATTAACTTCTTCTCTGATTCCTACGGAAACGTACTCTTCCTGCAGCTCAATGCAGGTGTTATCGTAGGACATCTGCGCTATCCAGAAAACAAAAGCCAGACAGCCCACCGCGAGGATGACATAGACTGCTGTCGAAAGTAATTTATCACTTAATTTCTTGTTCATAGCTGTCTTCTCCTACTTTCCTGTTGCGATAATCTTCTCTGACGAGATCAGAAGGTCCTGACTGATCTCCTTTCTGATTTTCTTAGCAGTGTCAAGATTCACACTAATGTAAGGCGAAATGATAAATTTCTGATAAACATCACCCGGCTTTTCACCGTTGAAAATAAGTGACATTGCATTTACTGCAAACGGCGCCTGACTCTTTGCATCTGATGCCGTTACCGCCAGAAGTGCTCCGTACTCAACGTAGTACTCACCGTTCTGCACAAATACAGGAATTCCCTTATCGTAGAATATCTGAAGAAGCGGTCCTATCTGCGTCGTATCCTTTATAATATCTGTTCCGAGCATAAAAGCATCGATAGCATCCTTCTCAATGAGATCTCTGAAGGTCTCCTCAAGCATTTTGTAGTAGGCGGTTTTGCTTTCCTCTCTCGCATCGGAAAGCGTCTCAATCTGACGCTCACTTATTTGGCATCCGATCTGCTTTGCAGCAACTCTGTACTGATTCATTGCTCCGACCGACTCGCTGTAATAAACCATTCCGATGTTGCTGAAGCTGCAGTTGTCATAATAGAAGCGAAGCTGGTTCAGATAGATGTCGGAACTTGTGTGGCACCATACATTCTCCTGTCCTGAATACTCCTCTTCCTTACTGAGTCCCGCGCTGACGGGGTCCACACTGAAATACACCATTACGGGGATATCCGTAATCCCAAGTTCTTGAATTACCATCTCTCCGGGGCTTGTTCCCATGCAGAAGATCAAATCTATATCTTTCTTCTGCGCATGCTCTTTGAGGCTTTCAAGGCACTCCCCGTAATCATCAACCGCAATATAGTAATTGGCATCATGCCTGAATTCAATGTAGTCTCCAAGATCCATGTCCGCAAGATAGTCAATCAGCTTGCATGCATCGAGGTTACTGCTGTTAAACGGAAGTCGCCCGGGAAAACTGATCCACCCTGTGTCTCTGAGCTCTTCTATAAAATAGTAGAGCATTTCGCCTGAAGCCGGATACGGATCGATATCAACATAAGCAATTGAAAACTTGCTTCCGTCAGGCTTCGTGCATGGTGTGCCGGACAAGACGCTTGACCGGTCAAAACTCTGTGCCTGTACCATATTTTCGTTGTTGCCGGTCTTTCCGAACGATGAAACAATCGTGTACACAGGCAGCACCATGAGGATAACCATAATAACAATAATAATCTTTCTTCCCATGGATAATCTCCTACTCTGTTTTTTCTATCACTTACTGATTATCTTCCTGAATCTTGTTTATGCGGCAGGTGTAGCAAATGCCTTTTGATGATACTTTTACAAGATTATCGGGAATCATTTCGACTTCGTAGCCGCCGCCATCCGTCTCTTCCCTGCTTAACACCCTGTCAACATATATTCTTTGGCCGCCTTCAACGAAGAATGCCCCGTGATGCATGAAGCGTGCCCTGATTTTTCTTGAAAGATCAAGATTAAACCAAGGCTCATCTGCACATTGAAAATCAACTTTATAATCGTCCGGAATCATCGTGCGCCGGTATTCTCCGCCGGAAACACTCTTTACAAAAGGCGCTCCCTCGGCAAGGTGACGATACAGCCCCTCTAACAGTTCGGGAATCCGATCCTCAAGAAGATTAAGTACCTGAAGAGAATTGGCATCGGAAGGAATTTCAGCCTCACAAAGAGCCACGACTCCGCCCTCGTCGATTCCTGTTGAAACGGAGTGAAGAACTATCTCACTTGTCGGTTCGCCAAGAAGCACCGTCCAGAGATGCGGATGATGACCTCTGTTGTTCTCAAGTCTTCCGGGATGAACATTGTAGAAGGGCATCTTTGAAAGAACTTCCTCGTTCAGAATGATGTTGCAGGCATTCATAACAAAGCATTCAACATCCTTTATGGTTTCAAACCGCTTCGCCAACTCGGTGTTGTTCTTTACAACTACCAGTTTCAAAGTATCACTGTACCTGTCGGCCGCTTCGTAAACATCCGTGCAAAGCCGCGCCTCCGGTGCAAAAAAGTACTTTACTTCAAACAAATCACTTTCCATAAGGGCATCGAGTGCTCTTGTCCCATAGCCCAAAAAACCGACAGGTATTTTCCTTTTTACTCCCATATTAATAACCTTCTATCACATGATATAATATGACTTCACATTATGCAACCATATAGCACTCTTTCAACAATTCGTCAAGTGAATCATATCATCACCGAACGAATTGACAACCATTTACGATTTGAATCTCAGCACTATTCTGTTCGGATAATGAACATCACCACTCATATCATATTCAACACCAACTACATTATCCTTTATGATCATCATCGACAGTAGCACACATTCATCAGTAGTATCAATCTTTTCACCGTCATATGTTACTTCAAGTGTAGCTTCCTTGCTGTGCGGCGAATACATGAGTGAAAGCTTCTGATGTCTGTCGGCCAGAATCTGTGCACACAATTCTTCAAAAACAGTTTCGATTCTGCCGACTGCCTCACGAGAACACTGGTAGTGGTAACAGAATGATGAAATTTCTCCAAAGTACCGGTAAAGGTCCCTGTTCGCATCATCAATCTCAAGATTCAGCGTGCAGAGTCTCTTGATAAACGCCTTTGTAAGCTCCTTTGACGGCTTTTCGAAAATCTGCTCGGGGGTACCATCTTCGTAGATTCCTCCACAATCCATATAAAAGACACGTGAAGAGATTTCTTTGGCAAAATCCATTTCATGGGTGACAACCATCATGGTTCTCTTACCGTCGGCAATCTGTCTGATAATCGACCGGACCTCACCTACCATGGCCGGATCGAGTGCCGAAGTAGGCTCATCAAAGAAGATTATATCAGGATTCATTGCAAGCGTTCTTGCAATCGCAATTCTCTGCTGCTGTCCTCCAGAAAGCTGCTGCGGATACTTGCTGCATGTCTTTTCAAGACCGACTGCACTGATTTGCGCTATGGCAAGCTCTCGCGCATCACTTTTTGACATATTGAGAATATCCATCGGTGCTTTCATGACATTCTCAAGTACGCTCAGATGAGGGAACAGATTAAAGCTCTGAAACACCATACCCATCTTTTTACGAAAAGCCGCCAGATCTGCGCCCTTTGCCGTAATCTCGTTCCCATCGATGAAAATCTTTCCCGATGTTGGTGGGTCAAGCATTGAAATTGCACGAATCAGTGTGGATTTTCCGGTTCCGGACGGTCCTATTATGGAGATTACATCACCGTCATTGATTGTGACGGATACATCCTCAAGAGGCGTAACATCACCGTAGCTTTTCCTGACATTCTGTAATGTAATCATGCCTCGCCCTCCTTAACCGATTTCTTTTCCGACTTCATCTCTTTCTTATCCGGTTTCATCTTTTGGTACGGGTCAACATGTTTGAATACTACCTCCAGAATTTTCTTTGGAATCCATGCAATCAGGAAATACAGAATTGCTGAAATTAAAAGAGGGAAAAATGACTCGTACGTGCGGGCACTTATTATGTCACTCACTTTTGTGATATCTTCAACCGCAATATAACCGACGATTGCTGTTGACTTGAGAAGTGAAACAATCGCCGCAGAATAACTCGGAATAACATAAATTAATAACTGCGGGAGGATTATCCTTCTGAATGCCCTGCTGTCGTTATATCCAAGCATGTATGCAGCTTCGAGCTGCCCGCTGTCAATTACCCTGTTTCCCTGAATCAGGATATCAGCCACATCAAATGAAAAGAGAACGGCAAAAGCTATTATTGAAACACCAAGACCGCTTAGTGAGCTACTGCCAAAGACAATGTAGTACATTATCAGAAGAAAAACGACAACCGGCATTCCGTGAACCAGCCAGGACAATTTGTCCTCCACAAACAAAGCAATACGGTTTCCTTTTCTTCCAAGCGAGAAGATTACAAATCCGCACACCGTTCCGATACCGGCTGCCGCGCCGGTAATCAGCAACGTGTGAATAATACCGAGGACAATCATCTTCCAGCGGCTTTCTTTGATAAACGTCTTCTCAAAGCTCTCAGCTATTTTGGAGAAAGCCGACTGTGAACTTACATAGTCGGACTTGACGCAAAGCAGACCCGTTCCGGTGTAAACAGGTTCAGAGAAGAGCACGCTCTGCTTTCTTTCCTCAGTAATGCTTAGTCCCGCAACACCGATTGCGGCTTTATTCAGTTTGACGCTCGTAATAATTGTCGTAAACCTTACATCGCTTAAATTGACAGCATACCCGTACTCCTTTGCGAACATCGCAAGAAGCTCGATTTCGTACCCTGATATCTCATTATTCACATAGTACTCAAAAGGAGAAAATGATGCCTCGGTCACAACTTCGAGTGTTCCGTTAATATCAGGAAGTGTTTTATAATTGATATCCGCCGTTGTCTCTTCTGTTGATGAGAACCACTTTTCAATCAGTCTGTCAAGCTCACCCTTTTCACGCATTGAGGTAATAAACGTGTTAAATTCATTGCAAAGCGCTGCTCCCGTCTCCTTATTGAAGACGAAAGCCATTACCTGTTTGCTTATCGGTTCTTCATAATTCGTTACCCTCGGGTCCTCTTTTGACATTATCTTCACTGCAGAATCGTCAAAAATAAATGCATCAAGCTTACCGCTGATAAGCGCATTCTTCATTTCGGAACCTGTTGCGAAATAGTAATGCTCGGCATTGGGAAAATTATCAAGCATCGGCTGTTCAAGTGCAGAAGCCGCCAGTACTCCGATACGCTTGGTTGCATAGAAATCAATCGCCTCTTCCAATGTCTGAGGTGCATCGTCAGGAATACTTCCTGTCCCCTGCTCGGATTTCGCCTCTCCACATCCGGAAAGAATCATAAGCACTGCAAGGATCGTTATTAACATGAGGAATCTAGAGCATTTCTTCATACTTACCTCCACTGTTTACAATTTTATCACCGGATTCACTATTTTACAAGCGCGAGTTTCAATAATTGTGAGCCGTGTTGTAAAAACGTTCCCATTCACCAAGTTGTTTCGCTGTTTGTGAACATAAAAATTCCCTTTATTGTTTTTGCAATAAAGGGAACCACTTTAACACTAATGTCAGCTTACAGGCTACGGCATCAGGCCTGAGTCTTTATGAACAGTACGTGAACATTTAGAAATCAAGGCTGTCTACTTTTGCAAGAACTTCCTTCAGTTTCTGTACACAGTGCGGACGAAGACCCGTATCACCTTCGTTATTCATCACCGTCCATGCAACCATATGTGTGTAGGCTGCAAGGGCAATCTTATCATAAATCTTTGCGAACTCCTCTTCCGTCTTTCCTTCAAAGTAATACTGAAGTATTCTGTCAAGAACGGCGTAAGTCACAGAAGACTTTACATCCATAAACTCTTCCTGTCTGACCTCATCTACATCAGCAAAAACCTTATAGGCTGAAAACAGCCCGGCCATTTCGAAAACGGGGTGCCCGTAGGAAAGCGTGTCCATGTCGATAAGCAGCAGACCGTCACCCGTACACATTATGTTTTTAAAATGACAGTCGCCGTGAACGAAAGTATGTCTTTCGGGAACAGCCTCGGCGATGCTTCTCAGCTTTTCATATTCCTCCGTTTCGATAAAGGACTTTGCATACTTCACCTTGTCAAGAAAGATCTGTTTCGCACTTGGCAGCTTAGTATCTCCGATATCAGTCGTATTCAGTGTCGTGAGCAGCTTTGTGTACATGCTCATCAGCTCTTCAAAATCACCCGAGCCATCTCTAACCGCATCACGAAGCGACTCACAGTCAAGCATTTCAAAAACCACGCCAAGCTTATCATCTACCTGAACAATGTCATACGAAATGGCGGTCGGAACGCCAAGAACAAATGCCCTCTTTGAAAGATCAAGCTCTCTTCTGATGTCCGAAATGCCGGTATCCCTGATAAACACCTTTACAATAGTATCGTCATCAAGTCTGTAGACCTTTGAGAAAAAACCCTCTCCTATCAGCTTGCAGCCCTTAACGGAGACCTTCCTGAGTGCCCTCTCGATTTTCAGCATGTGTGCAAAACCGGTCACATTAAAAATCTCGTTAACTTCATTTGATACATTGATAACCTTCAGATCCTTCTCCTGCTTCGCAACCTTTAAAAGAATACGAAGTCCGGCACTTGAGATGTACGTAAGTTCTGCAGCATCAAAAATGATACTGTCGTGAGCATTTTCATTTCTGACGGTCGTAATCTCATTTCCAATCTCGATTGCATTATCGGTGGAAATCCGATTTACAAGCCTGACTGTCAACACACCTGATTCAACATAAAACTCCATAGCATACCTCCCACAGAATGCAGCATTACACTTCAGACAACATCCGCAGCCCTTCTAACCCAGATAGTATGAAAAATAGGAAACAATACCAAGTACAAATACAACAGCAATAATGATCGGAATTCCCCATGTGAAGTAACGTCTTGTCCACTTGCCAACCTTCAAGCCTTCACCTGTGTTTGCCTCAGTAAAGAAATTATCCCAGCCCCATCCGAACTTTGTTGTACAGAACAGAACGTAGCACAGTGATCCGAGGGGAAGCGCAAGTGTCGATACAAAGAAATCCTCAAGATCCGAGATATCCTTTCCGGGAATTCCGAACGCGTGGAAATCCGACCATACATTGTTTCCAAGGATAAAAGGAATATTAAGGATGACCAATGCAGCAAACACAATGACGCACGTTTTCTTCTTTGACCAGCCTGTCATCTCCTGGGTGCAGGCAATAATGTTTTCATATACCGCAAGAACTGTTGAAAATGCTGCGAACGTCATAAATATGAAGAACATGACACTGATAGCGCGACCGCCGGGGATTCCGTTGAATACATTTGGAAGCGTCAGGAATAACAGTCCGGCACCCTCATTCGGCTCAATTCCGTAGGTCATACATGACGGGAAGATAATCAGTCCGGCAACGATAGCAACAAAAGTATCGAGAATAATGACATTGATTGATTCACCGAGAAGCGATCTTTCCTTTCCGATAAAGCTACTGAAAATGGCCATGGCCCCAATACCCAGGCTCAGCGTAAAGAACGACTGATTCATTGCCTCAGCAATGATTGACGGGGTGACCTTGGAAAAATCGGGCTTAAGATAGAAGGAAATACCATCTTGCGCACCGGAAAGCGTACAGCAGTAGATTGCAATACCGACCATGAGAACTAGAAGAGCAACCATCATGTACTTCGTTACTCTCTCAAGTCCTCCCCGAAGACTGAAGGAACAGACGAAGCACGCTGCCCCGGCTACAATAACCGTAAACACAATCATCATAAGGGGATCACCAAGCATTCCGAAGAAAACCTCCGAAACAGCGTCGCTGTCTAATCCGCTGAAGGTTCCGGTTGCCGACATAAAGCAGTATCTTAAAATCCAGCCGCAGATTGTTGTGTAGAACATCATCAGCAGGACATTAGCCGCAAGTGACACGTAACCATGCGCTCTCCAGGCTTTCTTTTCCGGAACGAGCTCGTGATAAACGCGAACAGGGCTCTTCTGAGCCGCACGTCCAATCGAAAATTCCATAACCATAACGGGAAGACCCAGAATAAGCAGACATGCAAGATATATGAAAACAAATGCTCCACCGCCGTTTTGGCCGACCTTGATAGGGAATCTGTAAACATTTCCCAGTCCGATTGCACATCCCGCACTGAGCAGAGTAAATCCGAGTCTGCTCCCTAATCTCTCTCTCTCCAAAATAACCTCCATTCGGCCGTCATAACCTCTTCCTCAAGAAAATGACAGCCCACATAAGTTACTGAAACAGCATACTGATTTTACTATGAACAGGCAATTATTTCAACAAAAAACAGCAAATAAGTTTACCCTTTTAACGCAGCAATACTTCAGCACCATCGATTAAAAAAGCTTTCCTATTTTAAGATGAACTTCATGCGCACAGGTTCATGATCCGAGTAGGCAAATCCTGTATCCAAATGCTCATAACCGGTCACCTCGATGTTGTCTGAAACGATAAAACCGTCAACAGTTACAGTAAATGACTCTTCGGGAATGTACGGAATCACGGCATCCCTGCAGGTGTTCTTCTGATTGTTCTTTACATCCGGATAATCATCAATTACGACCGTGAGGCAGTCACCCATATAGCTTCTCGGAATCGCATGTGTCCACGTCCGCTCCCCCGGATTCTCGTCCTCGTTCAAAAGTTCAAGGTCATGATTGAAATCACCGCCGCAGATAACATAATTACCTTTTTCATATTCTGACCTTAGGTCTCCGAAAAGCATCTCAAGTTGTCCATCCCTAACGGATGCCTCATCGCTGTAGGCACTGAGATGACCCGTCACAAGGACAAGCTCCTTCCCGTTTTTTGCAGGCACTCTTGCAATCTCGTAGCATCTGTCAAGATCAAAGACCTTTGAAAAGCCATTGCTGATCGGAAGGCTCCTTCTGACTGCCGAACTGACGGCATACTTTGAAAACAGCGCAATCCCCGCATGATTTGCTCCATGCGGCTGCGTAATCGGATACATCAGGAACTTTGAATGATAATTTACCGCAAAAGCCGACTGATAATCATCCAGAATGCTTCGAAGCTGTGACAGTTCATCGACATGATACGATCTTGTTCCGTCGTCATCAATCTCTTCAAACATAACAAAGTCCGGAGAATATGATTTTACTAACTGCCCTGCACCATCAATGCTTTTGATTACATCTTCCTTTGAAAAT
>JAZLIL010000068.1:0-3225 GCA_045617405.1 Lachnospiraceae bacterium
TGACATCAGGCGCAACAGTGCCACCTGGGACATGCTCCTTGCACAGAACGATTTCTCAAAAGAGGTTTTCGCTCGCTGCTTTGCCTTTGACAAGGATCTTCCCGTAACAGGCTACCCGAGAAACGACATTTTGTTTGTGGAGTCAAAGGAGCAGATAGTTTCAAATCTTCGCCGCCGCCTTCGTATTCCCGAAGGAAAGAAGGTAATGCTCTACGCGCCGACGTGGCGTGACGACAAGTATCTTGGTCAGGGCTGGTATAAATTTGAGAGCGGTCTTGATATGCGTCTTTTAGAGGAGCATTTCGGAGACGGGTGGGTCATCGCTGTGAAGGGACACTACCTTGTCAAGGGCGTGAGCGCAGCAGTGAACGGTTCGGATGCTGCAAAGATGTCGGATAGCAGGCCGAGTGAATCGGACGCTGCAAAGATGTCGGATAGCAGGCCGGGTGAATCGGGTGCCACAGAGATGTCGGATAGCACGCCGGGTGAATCGGATGCTGCAAAGATGTCGGATAGCAGGCCGGGTGAATCGGGTGCTGCAGAAACGTCAGGCAGCAGACAGAGCGGCCCGGATATTGCGGATTTTGTTCGTGTTTGTGATTCGAGCTGGGACATCGGTCCTCTTTATCTGCTCGCAGACATTCTGATAACAGATTACTCTTCGGTAATGTTTGATTACAGCGTAACCGGCAAGCCCATGTTCTTCTGTGTTTACGATTACGATGACTATGAGAATCAGCAGCGCGGCTTCTATTTCAACATGCGTGACGAGGTCCCCGGACCTGTTGTAAGTACGACGGCAGAGCTTGCCGATGCAATCGAAAGCTACAACGCAGATGAGTGGAAAGAGATCTACAGTAATTTCCGGGTGCGATACAATTCCTTTGATGACGGAAACGCCTCGGCGCGGGTTTTGGCAAGGCTTCTTGAAAGATAACCGGACTTGAGATCTGCGGCGTGTGTGGGAAAAGCGCCCGCGAGCTGCAATTCTATATTGAGAAAAAGGAAAACGAGATGGCTATTATTAAGCGCGAAGCAAAACGGATTCTTCTCTCGCTGATCCACAAGGGAACGGCCTTTGTGGAGGAGAGTCGTGTTGCCTCTGTGCTTTCTTTCTATAATGATGATGTTATCGTAAACGAAGTACCGAAAGAAACAAAGTCGATCCGTTTTATCGTGACGCGCTTTGTGCGCTTCCACGGTGGGCAGACATCGCTTCTTCGGCTTGGAACCAAGCTTTCAGGGCTTGGATTTGATGTGTCATATGCCGTTTATAAGCCTCAGACTAAGGCTGAGATGGAAGCCTGTGTTTCGTCGCTGCTTTCAGACTACAAGGGTGGTCTGATTCCGCCGGAAGAGCTTTTCTCCGGCAATCCCGGCGTCGTTGTGGCGTCTTCCTGGGACACCGTCGCAATTGCGAAGAAATTCCAAAATGCCTACAAAGTTTACTTTGTTCAGGACTACGAGCCCTATTTCTATCCCTTCGGCGAGCTTTTTCTGCTGGCAAAGCGAACCTACGAGCAGGGGCTTCATATGGTCAGCCTCGGAAGCTGGAACAAGCGCATGATTGAGCGCGAGTGCAATCCGGTTTCGCCTGTCGATGCCGTGAGCTTCCCCTACGAGGCGTCCGAGTACGCCCCCATGCCGCGGGATTTTGACGCCTACCGCAGCAAGAAGACGCTTCGTCTTGCTGTCTATCTTAAGCAGTACGGCAAGCGGCTTCCGAATCTTCTCCCTGTTATGCTCACCGACCTTTCGGACCGCCTTATGAAGGACGGCATCACACTTGAAATCTCCTACTATGGTGAGGCAAAGGTCTTCAAGGCGAAAAACGGTCGCAATCTCGGTATGCTCAACAAATCGCAGCTTCATGAGCTCTATGCCTCAAGCGATTTCGGCATTGTCGCATCTATGACAAACATTTCTCTCGTTCCCTACGAGATGCTTTCAAGCGGTCTTCCCGTAATCGAATTTGCAGACGGGACCTTCTGCGACTTTTTTCCCGCCGGGGCAGCAGCCTGCCTTACGGGTTTCTCGGGTGAGAGCCTCTACAGAGGCATCCGTGCATGTCTCGACGATCCCTTACGTATCGAGAACAGCCTTCTTGTCGCCCGTGACACCATGAAGGACCTCTCCTGGCAGCGCACCGCTGAGGAATTTGCAGCGATACTTCGCAGGCTTCCGACGAAACACTAGCGGGGGGCTTTTCAATTTGGTTCCTTTGCACTGCAACGGACAAGAAAGCAAGACAGAGGAATTCAGTCTGCCCGCTTTGAAAAAACATGCGGACAGGAAAGCACATCTGAGAAGATTAGTCCACCCGCTTTATAGTGGTGCTTCGAAGGAATATTAGTACAGGAGTTGCAAGTGAGAACGTTAATTAAGCGGATTACGCCAAAGGGAATAAAAGAGTTTTATCGAAAGCTTCGGGAAGCGACGGTGAAGCTTTTGTTTGCGATGTTTCGAATTCTGCCGATAGACAAGAGGCTTGCAGCCTTTGCAAATGTCTGGGGATACGGTGACAATTCGAAGTATGTCTGTGAGGCACTTGCTGCGATGAAAGCTTCGGGGCATCACAAGGAAGCGGCGCACCTCAGGATTGTGTTCATTACTGACACGTCAAAGCAGCATGCAGATACGACAGGAGTAGAATTTCTCAGAACTAATTCTGTCAAGGCGATTAAGGTGCTTGCTACCGCGGCCGTGTGGGTTGACTGCAACAGAAAGGAGCCTTACATCGTAAAGCGTCCCGGTCAGAAGTACATTCAGCTCTGGCACGGTGGGCTCTCGTTAAAAAAGATTGAAGGCGATTGCGCAGATTTTCTGACGGAGGAGTACAAGGCCAATGCAAAGCGGGACACGGAAATGACTGATTTCTACGTTTCAAACGGGCGTTTCTGCACGCAGATGTTTCGTCGGGCGTTCGGCTTTGAAGGCGAGATTATTGAAGCAGGTTCGCCGCGGAATGACATTCTCGTTCATCCCGATGAGGATCGCATAAGGGAGACCAGGAGCCGTCTCGGACTAAAAAGGAGCGAGAAGCTTGTTCTCTACGCTCCGACGTACCGTGACAATTCATCAACATCAACAGGCAGGTCTCAGACCGACATTGAATCAAGATCAACAGGCAGGTCTCAGACCGACATTGAATCAAGATCAACAGGCAGGTCTCAGACCGACATTGAATCAAGATCAACAGGCAGGTCTCAGACCGACATTGAATCA
>JAZLIL010000069.1:0-7066 GCA_045617405.1 Lachnospiraceae bacterium
TTTCCCGAACCGCAAGGGCAGGGATCGTTCGGCATAATCTTCTTGTTCGCACGTCGCTTGGGCCCCTGCTGAACAGAATCGTCCTTGTTTGTTCCCGTAATCTTGACTACCTGCTCACGCTCAACCTTCTGCTCAACCTTGATTCGAAGAATTCGCTTAACTGTTTCCTCGGAAATGGAGGCCGTCATTGCTTCAAACATGTCGAAGCCCTGAACACGGTACTCGTTAACGGGCTCTCTGTTGGCATACGCCTGAAGTCCGATATTCTGACGAAGCTGATCCATATCATCGATGTGATCCATCCACTTGCTGTCGACAACACGAAGAAGGATGACACGCTCAATCTCCCGGAACTGTTCCACAATCGGGAATTCAGCTTCCTTTGCTTCGTAAATGTGAACTGCCTTCTCCTTGAGATCCTGCATCAGGACGTTGATATTAAGACCTTTCCTGTCATAGTCGTCAAGCGTAACGGTCTCGAGAGGAATGATGGGTAGAAGAAGCGAATTAAGTTCTGCAAGATCCCATTCCTCAGGAGGAAGATCCTCTCTGATCACACTTGAAACACAGCTCTCAACATTGTCCTGAATCATCCTGATAATGAAATCACGCATGCTTTCACCGTTAAGAACTCTGCGGCGCTCAGCGTAGATAATCTCTCTCTGTTCGTTGTTGACCTGGTCGAATTCAAGAAGATTCTTTCTGATTCCGAAATTGTTGTTTTCAATCTTCTCCTGTGCACGCTCAATCGCTGTACTGAGCATCTTGTGATGCAGCTCCTCGCCTTCGGGGAAACCGAGGGAATTGAAAACCTGCATCATTCTTTCAGAACCGAAGAGTCTCATCAGATCATCTTCGAGGGAAATGTAGAATTTTGATTCACCGGGATCACCCTGACGACCGGCACGTCCACGAAGCTGATTGTCAATACGACGCGACTCGTGACGCTCGGTACCGATGATACGAAGACCACCGAGCACGCGGACTCCTTCGCCAAGCTTGATATCGGTACCACGGCCTGCCATGTTGGTGGCTATGGTATCGGCACCCGGCTGGCCTGCTGCCGCAATAATCTCTGCTTCGAGCTCATGGAACTTTGCATTCAGCACGTTATGCGGAACGCCCTTTTTCTTGAGCGCATAGCTGAGTTCTTCCGACGCATCAATCGTGATTGTGCCTACAAGAACGGGCTGGCCCTTGCTGTGGCTTTCGATAATTGCACTTATTATGGCATTAATCTTCTCATGATGTGTCTTAAATACCGCGTCCTCATGATCGACACGCTGAACGGGAACATTCGTGGGAACTTCAACTACATCCATGCCGTAAATCTCACGGAATTCCTTTTCCTCGGTGAGAGCGGTACCTGTCATACCGCACTTCTTCTCGTACTTGTTGAAGTAATTCTGAAGAGTAATCGTAACCAGTGTCTTCGATTCACGATTGACCTTTACGTGCTCCTTTGCTTCAATTGCCTGATGAAGACCGTCTGAATAGCGGCGTCCGGGAAGGATACGTCCCGTAAAATCATCGACGATAAGAACTTCATTATCCTTGACAACATAATCCTTGTCACGGGCCATAAGGTAATGAGCTCGAAGAGCGAGAATGACGTTGTGCTGAATCTCAAGGTTCTCAAGATCGGCAAAGTTGTCGATGTTGAAGAATGCCTCTACTCTCCTGACACCTTCTTCGGTAAGGTTGACTGTCTTATCCTTTTCGTTGACAATAAAATCACCTGTCTCGTCAGTAATCATTCCATCGCCCATAGCGCCCATGATGGTGTCCATCTTGGACATCTCACGCTCGGTACCTTTTTTCAACTGGCGGGCAAGAATGTCGCAGATTTCGTAGAGTTTCGTCGACTTTCCGCTCATACCCGAAATAATAAGGGGAGTTCTTGCCTCATCAATAAGAACGGAGTCAACCTCATCGATAATTGCATAGTGGAGGGAACGCTGAACCATGTGTTCCTTATAGATGACCATGTTATCACGAAGATAGTCAAAACCGTATTCATTATTAGTTCCGTAGGTGATGTCACAATTGTAGGCAGCACGTCGCTCATCGGAATCCATGCTGTTCAGAATGTACCCGACGCTGACACCGAGAAAGTTATGAACCTGACCCATCCACTCGGCATCACGCTTTGCAAGGTAATCGTTGACCGTTACCATATGAACGCCCTTCCCTTCAAGGGAATTGAGATAGGCGGGAAAACAGGAGGCAAGCGTCTTTCCTTCACCTGTTCTCATTTCGGGAATACGTCCCTGATGGAGCAGAATGGCTCCGTAGAGCTGAACATGATGGGCTCTCTCACCGAGGACACGGAAGGCAGCCTCTCTTACAACCGCATAGGCTTCGGGAAGGATGTCGTCAAGTGTTTCTCCCTGTGATAGACGCTGCTTGAACTGCCCGGTCTTATCGCGAAGCTCGCTGTCCGACAGAGCTTTCATGGCAGGCTCGAACGCCTCAATCTTTGCCGCAATCGGTTCTATTCTCTTAATTTCTTTCTCGCTTCGTGTTCCAAAAACTTTTGTAATGATACTCATGTTATAGGTGTTCCTTTTCGTCAGTTAAATTTTAAACAATGCCTCTCGCTCGGCACAGGACTTTCTATAGCTTTCCGCACACTCGTCGTATACTTCCAGGTAGTCCCCGTATTCGAAATAGCATTCCCTGTCTTTTGTAAATCTTCTGCAGTAGGCTTCAAGGGTTTCCCAGTCTGCGTGATAAGCATGGAAGGAATTTGCAATGTGGGTGTACCCGCCGACAGGAATGCCGGTCTTTTCGGAAATGTAGTGCGAAAGCCTGATAATTGCAAAACAGTTCATCTGAAATGCCTTGACTCCGTCATTGCTTCTAAAAAAGGCCGTTGTCTGCAGCTTCCCGCCCACAACCTTGAAGGTCATTACCTGAAGGCACGGCGGATGTGTATTGCCGTAGCTGAGCGGACCGCAAACGGGAAGCACTGCACGTCTGGTGCTGTTTTCTCTCGAAAGCTCTGCGATGCACTTGTCAAGATAGGGTGCAAAAAGCCGATGGTAGGTGTATTCCCAGTTCGGTTCGAAATCCCTCACTCCCTCAAGAAACTCGAGGTCATACTTCACAAGACCTTCGAGATCGGTAGGCATACTCTTTGAGATTGTCGGATTTGTGATGTCCTCAACATCCATGACGAGAGAAATCTCTTTGAGCGTGTCCGCCATATCCTGATTTTCGCCGCTGACCACATGGGCTTCATTCAGGGCAAGCATTGCTTTTTCAACAGCTTCATGGAGCTGTTTTCCGCAAACCTGTGTGTACATATCATACTCCTGTCCCCGAAAAGACGACGTTCTGTCTTTTCAGAATGAATAATACATGAAAAGAGGGAATTCCCGCCTTTCGTGAAACTCGGGTGATTCAGCTTCTCAGATACTCGTCGACCGCAGCTACTGCCACCGCACCGTCTGCCGCCGCCGTAATTACCTGCCGCAGACCTTTGGTCCTGCAGTCTCCTGCGGCAAAGAAACCTTGCACACTTGTCCTTGTTGTCTCATCAGCTATCACATAGCCGGAATTGTCGCAATCAACAAAATCCCTTACGAAGGATGTGGCAGGAAGGTTTCCGACTGCCACAAAAACGCCCTGTACAAGAAGCGCTTTCCGCTCGCCCGTCTGCTTATCGGTAATATCAAGTGCTTCAACCTGGTCGTCACCCTCAATGGAATCAACGGAAGTGTTCCAGAGAATCTCGACGTTGTCTTTTGAGAACAGCCTTGACTGAAGGACTTTTGCTGCGCGAAGGGAATCGCGCCGATGGATCAGATAAACCTTTTTACAGATTCTTGAAAGCAAAAGCGCATCACCGACAGCAACGTCACCTCCGCCCACAACTGCCACAGTCCTGTTCTTGAAAAAGGCTCCGTCACATGTCGCGCAGTAAGAGACTCCGCAGCCGACAAGCTCTTCCTCTCCCGGGATATTTAAGGCTCCTGCCTTTGCGCCCGTGGCGAGGATTACTGTCTTAGAAAAGAAGGTCTCTCCCTCCTCGGTCAGAATCACAAAATTCCCGTCTCTCTTTTCGACTCCCGATACTCTTCCGTCCGCAAAAGCAGCGCCGACAGCTTCGGCATGCTCACGAAATTTTGCGGCAAGATCAAATCCTCCGCTGTGATAAAGACCTGGATAGTTGTCAATCTCGGGAGTGTTGACAATCTGACCGCCTTTCCCTCCGACATCCTCAAGGATAACAAAATCAAGTTCCGCACGTGCCGCATAGATTCCTGCGGAAAGACCCGCGGGACCGGCACCGATTATTACCGTGTCAAATACTTTAGACATAATTACTCCAAATACCGATTCATAGTAAAACGGAAAGATGAACAATTTATTAACGCTTCGCTGCGTTCGCAAAATTATCTCAGCATATTCCTCATACAAGTATAACACATCATCATCAATCGTGAAACACCAAAAATATGCATCCCGTCTTTTTTTTCTCTGTTTTCTGTGCTATAATACCCTATGCGGTTATACGTTATGTTGATCAATGAAACTATCGGAGCGGCACTATGGGAAGAAACTATTTGAACATTTCTAATGTTACCGACGAGTACAGAGGGCGTGTCAAGCAGGACATCAAGTTTAAAACAGGTAAGTTTGTATGGCGCGTTGCATTTAATATTCCTCTGAATCCTGCAACTGTCAACAACGCAAATCTTGCTGTTTATAAAGAAGACAGCTCGATTCTTGCAACAGTCATCACTTACAACACAGACACAAACACAATAGAGATTGAGCCAATCGAACCCTATGCCGAAGGTAAAACCTATCGCCTTCGCATCACAACAAACGTCAAGTCAAAGGGCGGACAAAAGCTCAAAAAACCTATCGATGTTGAGTTTTCAATGTAAGAAGAATCAAATGATTAACATGTCGCTTGCGACATGTTTCGCCGCTTTTGCGTAGCATTAGCGCCATGGTTCAACTGCAGAAGCCTGCGAATCCCCGCGGAGCGTTTTTCTTTATGTGACGCTCTTTCCTATAAAGCAAAAGAACCTCCAACCCGGAGATTCTTTTTTCTTTCCTGTGACACCTTCTAGAGAATAAACGCTGCTTCAATGTCCTCTCTTGTAACCTTGAGTATTCCGCTGTTAAACAGGTTTCCCTTGGACGCCAGCTCATAGAGCCTTGCGGAGTTCTTTTCATCCATCATGATTGAAACCCTCTTTGCGTATTCAAGAACAGCCTTGACACAGTTCTCATTGTCCCGCCTGTAGAGCTTTCCGATCCTCTCGGCAAGAGCATTGACGGCATCAGGCTCCAGTTTGTAGTAATTCTCCTGAATCTTATAGACCGCCATACCGAAAATATCTTCTTCCTCAAGACGGGGGACATGTATCCTGTTGGAAAAAAGTCCGCCAAGCTCCGCATGCTCTCTAAAGAATGCGTTGATCATCGGCCTGCTGCCTTCGAGAACAAAGCTTGTCCTTGCCTTGTACCTCGTCCCGATAACCTCCAGCTTTGTTGCTGTTTCATCATTGAGACGCTCCGCATTTCTGATAATGATGCAGCGGTCCTTAATCTGCTCCGTCATCTTCTCTATCGGAAGGGAATTCATTTTGATACCTTCAATCTGCTTTGCCTCCCGACCGAGCAATCCGTTCTCGCAAAGAATTTTCGCGACAGTAAGGATGGTCTTTTTCTTCATGTAGCTGTTATCTCCGGTCACTACAAAGCTGATGTTTGCGTATCTTGGATTGAGAAGTGCCTCAAGAAGCTTATAAACGGCTTCCGCGTACTCCTTCGAATATGCCATGCACCCGAGATAATCCTCAGGTGTTGCCGCCTTCTGATAAAAGAAGCTGTCAAGAAGACTGCCCTCTGCGGGAAGAACCATTTCCCTGTCATAGAGCTTCCCGTCAATCTCACTTGCCTCTTCTGCCTCTTCCCCGGGTCCGGTCTCTGCTTCCGGTGCCTCTTCCCCGGGTACAGCCTCTTCCTGCGCTTCCGCATCAGATTCTGTCTCTGCTGCCTCCTCGGGTTCTTCTGCCGCGCCTTCGGTTACAGTCTCTTCCTGAACTTCTTCCGGAATTTCATTGATTGAAATTTCCTCTTCGGGCTCTGCTTCAGGCTGTTCCACGCTTATCTCGAACATGTCCTCCGCTTCCTCGTGTTCCTCAATCATAGGGACTATGAACGAATACTGTCCGTCTTCGTCCTCTTCTCCGATTCCCTCTATCATATTCTCTTCATCGATGCCCGCCGAAAAATCGATCTCGCGGTCCGTATCAAAGTCTGCCTCGACGTAAGCCTTCTCGTATGCCTTCGCATACTTCTCGCCAAAAATCTGAGCGTCAAGATTCGGCTGCTCTTCAACAGCTTCTTCTGCGGGCTCTTCAGAATACTTTTCCGGTTCCTCCTCATATTCCTCTTCGACAGCCTCTTCGTCCGGCTCTTCATATGTATCTTCTGCGGGCTCTTCAGAATATTCTTCTGAAGGCTCCTCTGCCGCCTCTTCAAAGAACTCTTCGGTATACTCTTCAGACTGCTCTTCATATTCCTCTTCTGAAGGCTCCACTGCCGCCCCGGCCTTGAGATCAACACCGTTTACAAGCTCCTTAAAACCGGCCTTGTACTTCTCGCCGAATTCCTCGGGAGTAGCGCGCTGAACCGAATACCGGTCGTCTTCGGTCTTTGAAATAGTAATTTCGCCGGTGTAGTATCCCTTGAGTGCCGAAGCGCGTTCAACGTACTCGCCGTCGCCGTACCAGATTTCAATTTCTTCACACTGCCGGATGCACTGCTCCACGCGTCCGGCTTTATGATAAAGCTTTGCAAGCTCATACTCCCACTCGTCGCTCGGTTCCTCTTCCTTAAGGCGCTCAAGGCTTCCGATGAGAACTTCAAAAGGCTCGCCCTTCATCCTGTCAATTTTGTAACGAAGGCTGAATCTTCTTGAATCGTTCGGCGCCTGCTTAAGAAGCTCCGAGTAATAGTACTCGGCATCCGTGGTCTTTCTTGTCTTGAGGCTCAGATTAATCAGTCGGACAATGGCACTTCTTGTCTTCTGTTTCTTGTA
>JAZLIL010000070.1:0-48708 GCA_045617405.1 Lachnospiraceae bacterium
GTAATTCATACAGATTGTTTCTCCCGAAAACCGTTTCCAATTCCCGCGGCATTTGAAAAACCGCGGATTCCCGTCCGTTGACTAAAGAATCTTTTCAAGAATCTCCATGTCCTCATCTGTAGTCGACCAGCTCGTAGCAAGCCTGATTACGGTGTGATTGTCATCATACTTTTCCCAGTAGCTGACAACAACCTGCTCCCTCAGTTTCCTGAGTTTTTCGTTTTCGATGATTATAAACTGCTGATTGGTCGGCGAATCAAGGAAAAATTCATATCCCTTCGCCTCAATCATCTTCTTCAGCCTCTCCGCCATCTCGATTGCGTGAGCACTGATTCTGAAATAGAGCTCGTCCGTAAAGAGCGTATCGAACTGGACTCCGAGAAGTCTGCCCTTTGCAAGCAGTGCGCCGCGCTTCTTTATGGAATGAATGAAGTGCTGCGGCCTGTTATTCTTTGTAAAGACTACAGCCTCTCCGCAGAGTGCACCGACCTTTGTACCGCCTATATAAAATACGTCGGCAATTTTCGCAAGGTCCGCAAGCGTGATGTCGCACTGTCTGCTCATAAGACCGTATCCGAGCCTTGCCCCGTCCACATAAAGCGGGATATTGAATCTGCGGCAGACAGCCGAGATGTCTTCAAGCTCTTTCTTCGTGTAAAGTGTACCGTACTCGGTAGGATAAGAAATGTAGACCATTCCCGGAAACATCATGTGCTCTGCACTTTCGTCGGCGTAGAACACTTCAATGTAATTCTCAAGTGTTTTCGCATTCATTTTTCCGTTCTTCTGCGGGATCTCAAGCACCTCATGCCCCGTGTACTCGATAGCCCCTGCCTCGTGCACACTGACATGGCCGGTTTTTGCCGCAACGACACCCTCAAAATCACGAAGCATTGTTGAAATAACACATGCATTCGTCTGTGTACCCCCGACAAGAAACTCAACCTGTGCATCGGGACATGAGCATGCTGCCCGTATTTTCTCCTTTGCCGCCTCACAGTATTCATCCTCACCGTAGCCCGAAAGGCTCTCGCCGTTTGTTTCAAAAATTCTCTTCAGTATCTCGGGATGAGCTCCGTTAATATAATCACTCTCAAATGAAACCATTTCGTCTCCAATCTGTGGAAAAACCGCTTCTCCACTGCTGTTTTTCTTCTAAACTATCACTTCCCCGACGGTTTTTCAATATTTACAAAGAATGTCGTACACAGTCCATATATTAATCGGACACAGAATTGTTCGCCCGATCGCACTGACTCTGCAAAAAACGATGTGTGGCTGCCTGTTCTTTTCGCATCGTGAACTCGATTGGCGAACCTCAGCAATTATCATTGTTTTGATTGCAATTCGCATATTTCTGTGATATATTGTTTATGCCATAGTCGGGGAAGTGTACTTATCGTTTAGGAGGCGCTATGAATACAAAACCTACGGTTCTAATTTCTGATGATTCGGCTCTCGTAAGGCAGCTGCTCACAACAGCATTTGAATCTGAGTACGAAGTGCTTCTCGCCGAAGACGGACTTGCCGCCATCGATATAATAAAGCGAAGCAGCGAGCGAATCAGCGCCATTTTTCTTGATGTTGAGATGCCAAAGCTTGGCGGCTTTGGTGTGCTCTCCTGGATGATGACTCAGCCCGGGATAAAGGATATCCCCGCTATCATCATTACATCTCTCAACGATTCCGACGTTGAAATTAAAGCTCTTGACTGCGGTGCCGCCGATTTTCTCTCCAAACCCATCAATATAGATATCGCCAAGCACCGTCTTATGGCCGTTCTCGCACGCAGGGAGAACGAACGGCTTCACCTTTCAAACACTCTCATTTCGGAACAGCTCGCGCATCAGCGTGAGATCAACGACATGTTTGAAAATGTCAATTTCGGTGTGGCTCTCTACGAAATCGATGGCACCAAAGCCACTCTGAATTACTATAATTCCACTTACTGTTCTCTTCTTGGCTACAGCAAAGAAGAATTTGATCTTCTGCCCGAGCGTGATTTCTGGTCAAAAGTCCATCCAAGCGATGCCCCCGGCCTCAACTACATCCTTTCCGAACGTGTCAAAAAGGGACGCGAGGCAGAATTCCGCTACCGTGCCCAACTGAAAAACAAAAATTACAGGTGGATTCAGGTACATCTGAGAAAGCTTAGAGAAAATGGTTCTCAGACTATTTATATAGCATCGTTCATGGATGTCGATGCCGAGACAAAGAGCGTTCAGGAACTGATTTTCAGAGCTGACCACGATTCTCTGACAGGAATCTACAACAGAGACGGTTTCTACAGACTCACACGCGAAATGCTCGTAAAACACCCGAAGGAAGAGTTTGTTCTTCTGCGCTGGAACATCGAGAGATTCAAGCTCTACAACATCATCTTCGGCCGCGAGGCAGGTGATGACATCTTAAAGCGTGCAGCAAAATATATAAAGCGGAATCTGCCTGAAACCTCCACCCTCGGCCGCATCGAGGGAGATCATTTCGTGGCATGCATTCCAAACGATGAAGGCAGCATCAGGACAGCAATAGAAAAAACAAACAAGTTCTTTAAATCGATGGAGCTGAACAGTGCAATCGTTGCAGACCTCGGAATCTACATCATCACTGACAACAAGATGCCCATCGATCAGATGTGCGACTGCGCAAACATTGCTCTTCAGACGATAAAGGGCGATTACGAAATCCATCATGCCTTCTACGATGATGCTCTCAGAAAGAACATGCTTGAAGAGCTTGAAATTCGCGAGAACATGCATGACGCCCTCGACCGGCACCAGTTCGAGGTCTATCTGCAGCCGATTTACAGCGCAACAAACGGTGTCCCGGTAAGTGCTGAAGCTCTTGTACGCTGGAGACATCCCGAAAAGGGCATGATTTCTCCCGGTGCCTTCATTCCTCTTTTTGAGCGCAACGGTTTCATTGCGGAGCTTGATTCCTATGTCTGGATTGAGGTCTGCAAGATTCTTCAGAAGAGAAAGCAGCTCGGACTTCCCGATCTTCCCATCTCCGTCAATGCCTCAAGACGTACGCTCTTTAAACCGAGGCTCTTCGAAGAGATTCAGACCATTACGAGCCGCTACAACGTCGACCCGAAGCTTTTTAAGATTGAGATTACGGAAACTGCCTACACGGACAACCCCGATCAGCTCTTAAAGACAGTCAGCCAGCTCCAGAATGCTGGCTTCCCGATTCTGATGGATGACTTCGGAAGCGGTTACTCATCCTTCAATACACTTAAGGACATCCCTGTCGATGTTCTCAAGCTTGATATGCGTTTCATGTCGGGTTTTGAGCAGGGCGGACGTGTCGGAACGATCGTAACTTCCATCCTTCACATGGCAAAATGGCTCTCTCTTCCGGTAATTGCAGAGGGCGTTGAGACAGTTGAACAGGCAGAATTTCTGCGCAGTATCGGATGTGACTGGATTCAGGGCTTCCTCTACGCAAGACCGATGCCCTACGACGATTTCGAAGGTTACATCACGGAAGAACGTCACCTTATATCAAACAGGGAAGCTCTTACTATTGACATTAACAGGGATTATGAACCGCTGATGGGCGGCAACAGACTTATCAACAGACTGTTCGAAGGCTTCACCAATGGAATAGGTCTGTTTGAGGAAGCAAACGGCATCATCGAGCCTGTCAGAGTCAGCGAAAGCTTCTACGCAAGACTCGGCATCACGCCGCTTGATTTTACCACTCATTCCGCCGACATCAGTACTTACATTGCAGATAACGACAAAAAGAAATTTTACGGACTCCTTAAGGAAGCCATCAAAACCGGGAGCACGGAAGAAACGGGAATCTTCTGGATTTCAGATTCGGGAGATACTGTTCCTGTCAACACGATGGTCTGCTTCCTCGGTCGGTCGGACGAGCGAAACTTATTCTGTCTGTTCCTCGCCTAGTTTTTTATATTCATAACGTTTGCAGAATTCAATGGTGAACTCCTTGAAATCACGGGCGGCTTTCGAAAGATAGTTGCCCTTTTTCCATGCCATTGTCAGGTAGCGGAAGCACTCGATGTCGGAGATGTGAACAAGCTCGACCTTGTGACCGAGATCACCGCTCCAGGAAACCGAAGGAACCATGGCAATTCCGAGTCCCATGCCGATCAGATCGCGAAGGATGGCCGGATTGCTCGTTTCCATCGATATTTTGGGAATGAAACCGGCTCTGTAACAATAGTTTTCCATCATTGTCGTCAGATTGGCACCACGGTTGAGGCAGAGAAACGACTCATTTCTCATGTCTTCAAGGGCAACCGAATCCTCCTGCTTGCAGGGATGGTTTTTCGGTACTGCAAGAAGCAGCTCCTCCCTGAAAAGCAGGGCCGTGTTCTTGTCACGTCCGGGCTTTACAAGGTCATCTATATAAAAATCGTACTCGTGTTCCTTTCCGGCCTCTTCCTGGACAATGTTGAACTTCACGCCGGGGCGGACCTTGTGGAATTCCTGAATGACTCTCGGAATAACCTTTGATCCGGCATTGACAGACAAGGTGATAATGTTTTCATCAATGTCCTGCTTGTCTGCAAACTCCTGCTCCATGTTGTGCATGAGTTCGAAAATCTGCTTTGTGTAACGAAGCAGAATACGGCCGTTGTCATTCATGACAATGTTCTTTCCGACACGGTCAAAAAGCTTTGTTCCAAGCTCGTCCTCAAGATTTGAAATCGTTTTGCTGACTGCCGGCTGTGAAATCATCAGCACCTTTGATGCCTTTGTAATGTGTTCGAGCTCCGCAACAACACGAAATTGTTCAAGCTGATACAGTTCCATTTGTGTTCCTCCCTGCGTCAATTTGCGCATAATGATACATATTATTCCCTGATACCGCCGGAAATGCCACCAAGCATGCGTCAATGCTGTTCGCAATCCGCTTCGCTACTTGCTCATATAAAAGTGGCACCTCGTACAAGGTTGTTTGTCAATGTTATTCGCAATCCGCTTCGCTACTTGCTCATATAAAAGTGGCACTTCGTGCTCTTGTACTTTTATAAATATTTAATAACCGAAAGTTATTATTATATATAATAATATATATTATACATAATCAATATTCAATAGTATAATGCAGTTGTGTGAATTACATTACTTATAACAATCCAAACTATATAGTACCCGTACACTTAAAAGGCAAGAGCGACTGTCAGCGTTCTTGCCTTAAGTGTTTCTTAAGAGATTTTTCTCTGCAATTATCCAATGTCTTTACTGCGGTTTCTTCCTTTGCTGCAACTTCTTCAATGTCTTTACTGCAGTTTCTTCCTTTGCTACAACTTCTTCAATGTCTTTACCGCATTTTCCTTTATCATCACATCACAAAATTCCAGAAGTCTGCTGTCAAGGCCCGTTGCCTGCTTCATAACGGTTCCGAATTCGGCGGCAATGTTGCAGATCTTGTTGAAATTTGATGCATCATCCTTTTCCATCCTGAGAAGAAGCAGAAACGAATTGTCCGAGGTGTCCTTCATAAGAACGCTTCCGCCCCTGTACGTGGGTGCCGCAATTCTCGCAAATTCGCAGACACTGTCTAGGGAAGCAAAACGATAAACCTTATAATAGTGCTCAATCAGACTTGAGGAAAATGCTTCCGCGAGTACATTCGGAATCTTTACCTGTTCCGGAACCCCGGGAGCCGAAAGCATGTCAAAGAAATCACGAATTCCCTCGCATGAGGATACTATTTCATCTGCTACGGGAAGATCCTCGTCTTCAGACAAATCCTCCCCCGAGCCGCTGTGACTGAATTCCGAAAAACGCGTGTCAAGCTCGTCGGGATCGTCCACCTTTGATACAATAAGAACAAGACGATCCTCGGAAATCGGAACGGCCTCAATCATCAGAGGGTCATCCGACGCATCAAAATCGAGCTCCTTTGCAGCGCGTGTCATCATCTCGTCAAAAAGCGCCTTTACCTTGTCACTTCCGTAGGCTAGCTCGCTCAGTTTGATACGGCGCTTTGAAAGCTCGTCGCTGTTAAGAATACATTTAAACTGTGAATCATTTATCTTTTCAAACTTCAAATTATCATCTCCTTTCGGAGGGAATACCCTTCTTGTCGGGTTTAGACTATGAGTATAGACTAAACCGATTTATGCGTCAATGACTATGTCAAAAAGTAACCAAAAATCGGCATGTTTCACAATTTTTGCACGCTGTTTTTGTGAAACATGCCAAATAGAAATCACAAACCACCCGTGCTATAATTGTTTTCACAGGAAAGCTCATCTAATGTATTTCTAAGCTAATTCTTGGGCGTCTGCCCGTCTTAAGACATAAAGCCTGGCGAGGCTTTTCATCGAAATACTAACCAGCTTATTTGAACTTTTTTGAAAAACTACTTTGTGAAAGGAGGTTGTTCCTGTCAATAATCCATTCCGGAAATGAGGTAACATTTCACAGTATTCCTTTCATTTCAGAATCCAAAACACACTACTGCGGAGGCATGTATCTCTACATGCATCTCCGAATGGAACATTTCTACAAGAGCCTGTACTTCCTGTACGCACAAAGCGGGTAATTTCAGGCTCTTTTTTCTTTCTACACGGTAATCAGACTGTAGCCTGCTGCCTTCAGGAGACGGTTCATGATGGCCTGGCCGAGATTCGATTCCTCAAAGCTCTCCGAGTATATATAATCCACGTTGAGTTCGTCAAATTCCCGCAGAATATCGAAGAGCACAGCCGCGATGCCCTCCTCGTCATTTCTTGAACCGACCGACTTTACGATTTTGCAGCTGTATCGGTCAAAATTCTCTGACGTGGCAAGGACTGCCGTACGTTTTCCCTCAGCTTCTCTTGCCGAGGTAAGCACATTGATTGTTTCAATAACTTTCTCCAAATCGCCCTGACAAATTGTCAAATCTCCCGTCGGAGCGTAATGACGATACTTCATTCCCGGTGCTTTTGCCACGATATTTTCGTTCTTTTCATGGCTGACAACCGCCTTATCGTACTCGATTTCGGGAATGACTGAGCGGAGCTTTTCGATAGTGATAAATCCCGGGCGAAGAATAAGGGGTATCTCGCCCGTTAGGTCTACAATTGTAGACTCGAGTCCGATTTCAACAGATCCCCCGTCAATAACCATGTCTATGCGTCCGTCAAGATCCTCGATTACATGCTCAGCACGTGTAGTGCTCGGCCGTCCCGATGCGTTTGCCGAAGGTGCCGCAATATAAAGACCGCTCAGCTCTATGAGTCTCCTTGCAATCGGATGTGAGGGAAGCCTGACGGCAACGGTGTCAAGACCGCCGGTGGTACTCTTTGGAACAATCCCGCTCTTGTTCAGAATCATCGTAAGCGGACCGGGCCAGAATTTGCGCGCAAGTCTCCGTGCTGTTTCGGGAACCGAAGTGCAAAGAACTTCAAGCTCCTTCGGATCTGCTATGTGGACTATCAGGGGATTGTCGCTCGGACGTCCCTTTGCCGCGTAGATCTTTGCTGAGGCTTCGGGATTCAGGGCGTTTCCTCCAAGTCCGTAAACGGTCTCCGTCGGAAATGCCACAAGCTTATCTGCGCGAAGAAGCTTCACAGCCTCTTCAAAATCCCCGTCTTTCATATTCCGTGGATCGATTTTTACTACCTTTGTTTCAGGCATCAAAAAACACCTTCTTTATGTATGATTACTCTTCAGTTCCTTCAAAGGTGTCCTTAAGCACCTTCCAGGTCGAAGTCTCCTCATCTCCGAGCTTCCATCCTGCGATACCGGCAAGATTTCCGTCTCGGATTGCCTCTGCCTTGCACTTTAACGACTCATTATCTTCAACCCAGACGGAATAAAGCTTCTTTAAAAGCCAGTACTCACAATAGTACTGTCCGGCACTTTCCTTCCATTCCTTTTTCAGTCCCTTTGACTTGATAAAGTTCCGACACTCGGGAAGACTCATCGTCTGCTCCACATAGACCAGATTTTTTCCGGACTCGTCCTTGTACTCTTTCCAAAGCCTTGTGTAGAAAGGTACTCCCATGATAATCTGCTTTCCGTCAACCTTTTCGAGAGTACCGTCGATTGCTTTCTTAAACCAGTCAAGACTCGATACGGAGCCTGACTCCTCGCTTCCGGCATAATGCTCGTCATATCCCATGATGCACACATAGTCACAGACTTCACCCTGCTCCTTTAAGTCATAGTAGGCATTAAAGGGTTCGGGTGCGTAGTTGCAGACCGAAAGAACGATTTTCTTCAATCTGCACTGTACGGAAAGCTCTCGAAGGAATTCAACGAAATATGGCCCCGTCTCGGTGCTTAGCATCTCAAAGTCAATGTTGATACCGTCGAGATCAAATTCGTCGACATACGCCATCATGTTTGCAATCAGCTTTTCCCTGATGTCTGTGTGCCTGAGTACTTCAAGCGAATCTGCGGTTGTCGTGAACTTTCCGTCAACAGGGTCGTTCTTGAAGCATGCCCATACCTGATTGCCGTCTTCGTGTGCGCGCTCCATGTACGAAGCATTGGCAACACTCGACATATCTCCTTCGGTACCGATAAGATTGAACCATGTGGGAGAGAAGACGTTTACGATACGCTGAGACAAATCTCTGTGCTCTCTGTAGTAGCCTTCGCTTGCCCTTGTATAGAGAAGCTGCCACCCAAGGTACACCGGCTCATCCATCAGAATATGTCTGTACTCGGGTGCTTTGTAGGTGCTCTTCGGTGTTACGTAGTATGTTTCGCTAAGACTCTTCCGGTTGACATATCCCCTGATTCCGTCGGCTGTCATGACCTTTATCAGACCCTTCTCCTGATCTCCGCCACCATCGACAATCATCAGCTCTTCGCCTTCCTCAACCTCACTGAGAATCGGCTGATTTATGTCGCTTCCGCTTCTGATTGGCGTTGCCTTTGTCGTCTTGGCGTAGAGATACGCATCAAGCTTCTCGGGTCTTTTAGCCCTTGCGTCAAGCTTGTCCATCGGGATACCGCACGTGATGATGACTCTGCAGGGATCGTTTTCAATCCGAAGCTTCATATCCGCATTATCGGCAAGGTGCTCGATTGAAAGATAGACCGTATCGTTTTCGTACAGACAGTACGGGAATTTGATCGGATTCTTTGTCCCGTTAATCACTTCATACTTCTTGCCTGCGGGAATCTTAATCACCTCGGTCGGTGTCGTGTAGATAAGCTGAGTATTCTCCTTATCCCAGAAAAATCTGTGGTTAAATTTGGAGGTCACAACATCAAGCGTAAAGTAGGGATGCCCATCCTTTACATAGGCGTAGTCCTCACTCAGTACGCCGTCGTAGATAACGACTCCCGTTTTATCGTCAATTGAGTAGTACTCAGAAAGGCTCATCGTCTCCGAAGAACCCGCAAATTTTGCCATAATCATTTTATAAACGGAGGCACCTCCGACCGCGAGGAGACCGAGAACGATCACCACGGAGATCAGAATGCCGATTGCTCTTGCCTTCTTACTCATATAATAAACTCCTGTAAAATACTGATATACCAAATACGCTCGTTCATTTTATCACAGGATACAGCGTTTGTAAATCATGGCATGAGCGACTTGACGATTCGTTCTTCATGCTCTATAATCCAGATGTCAGTTCAATATTTACGGAGGCAACACTATGATTAACGAAAATACAACAATCGGCGAGCTTCTAAAGATTAATCCCGAAGTGGCTCCCATTCTCATCAACATTGGAATGCACTGTCTCGGCTGCCCTTCAGCTCAGGGCGAAAGCATCGGCGAAGCAGCAATGGTTCACGGCATTGATCCCACATCTCTTGTCGGGCTCATCAACAATTTCCTCGAAGCTTCACCCGCTACGGTAAAAGAGTGATTGTACCGCAATCCTCCGGCCGCCGGCCGATCGGATAATCAAAAATGAAACAGGCCTAAGGCAGAAAACCCCGGTAAACGAAATCGTTTTCCGGGGTTTTTTTGTCATTCGACTTGTTTTTTTTGCAAAGAGCACTTCTTTGTCCGCTAGTTTGAAGCCTTTACCTTGATCCACAGCTCTGAGAGCTTCTTGCGGAGCTTCTCGCTGTCGCAGTAAACCTCATCCTTTTCATAGGTTCTCGGAAGATATGCTTCGTTTTCGTAGAAATCTCCGTCTTCTGCCGAAAGATCGGCAAGAACCTCTGCATTTGAAGAAGGATAACCTACAGTCGCCGAATTGTCATATGATGCATCATATGTGAGAACGTAGTTGATAAACTCATGAGCAAGCTTGGGATTCTCAGCGTTCTTCGGGATAACCATCGAATCGCACCAGGTGTTTGTTCCCTCTGCCGGGAGACAGAAGCCCATGTCCTCATTCTCTGAAAGAATGGTAGCCGCATCACCGCTGTAAACAAGTGCAAGGTCCTTGTTTCCGTTCATCATGAAATCGATTACTTCATCGGTTACATATACAGGATCCATTGTCTTGTTGAAATCAACGAGCCAGTCAAATGCCTCCTGAATCTCGTCATCATTTTCCGAATTCATTGAATAACCGAGTGCCTTGAATGCAACCATGAAGCCGTCACGCTCCGAGTCGTACATGAAAACTCTTCCCCGGTAATCGGGATTTCTCATAATCTCGTAGCCCTGCTCCTCAATGAGCTCCTCAGGCACATTTTTCCTGTTATATACAATACCTACCTGACCTCCGAAATAGGGAACAGAGTAGTCATTGTTTTTATCAAACGCAAGATTTAAAAGACTGTCGGCAAGATTTGACATGTTGGGAATAAGACTCTTGTCGATCTTTTGCAGCATGTCCTCGTTAATCATTCTCTCGATCATATAATCTGAGGGAACAAGTACGTCGTATACGTCACCTGCTGCAAGCTTTGTGTACATCATCTCGTTGGAATCGAAATACTCTACGATGACTTTGACACCGAATTCCTTCTCGAAGTTGCTGATGAGGTTCTCACCCATATACTCGCCCCAATTGTAGAGCTTAAGGGTGTCCGAACCGTACTTCTCAACAGCGCCATCCTCTTTGCTGCTGCCGCATCCAACTAAGGTGAGCAGCATGAGCACAATCATTAAACCAAGTCCAATCTTCTTCATTTTTTCTCTCCATTCTTACGTTTATTTTTTATTCCTCTCCGTTCCAGCAATATGTGCAAAGATTTTCCGGAGGTATACCAACGGCTGACAGCATGTCGTCAAGCCGGTTGTATCGAAGTGATGTGAAGTTCAGCTCTTTCCTGATCTCCTCAAGCATATTTTCATACTCGGGTGTTTCGGGATCGCAGTACTTCTTTAGGGTTTCGTCGCTGACGTCTTCTCCCTCGAGCTTTGCGATAATTCTTCTTGTAATAAGATCCATCTCGGACGTCGAGCGGGAAAAATTAAGGTACTTGCAGCCGTACATAATAGGCGGGCAGGCGGGTCTGATGTGAACCTCCTTTGCTCCGCTCTTGTAGAGAAACTCAGTGGTCTCTCCGAGCTGTGTTCCTCTGACTATTGAATCATCAATAAGCAAAAGCTTCTTGTCCTTGATAAGATCGTGAACAGGAATCAGCTTCATCTTGGCAATAAGGTTTCTCTTCGACTGAATCGTCGGCATAAATGACCTCGGCCAGGTGGGTGTATACTTTACAAAAGGTCTCGAGAACGGCTTCTTTGATTTGTTTGCATAGCCGATTGCATGTGCAAGACCGGAATCCGGAACGCCGGCAACAATGTCAACATCAGCACTGTCACGATCAGCCATCTTCTCACCGCAGCGGTACCGCATCTGTTCTACACTTATTCCTTCATAGAAGCTTGAAGGATAACCGTAGTAAATCCAGAGGAAAGTGCAGATCTTCATATCCTTACCGGGTGCAAGAAGTGTCTTCACACCCTTCTCGTCAATGACGACAATTTCGCCGGGGCCAAGCTCCCTTACAGGAGTGTATCCCAGATTTAAGAAGCTGAAGCCTTCAAAGGCAAGGCAGGTTGCATTGTCCTTTCTTCCGATGGCAACCGGAGTACGACCGAGTTTATCGCGCATCGCGTAGATGCCCTTTTCGGTCATCAGCATAACGCTCATGGAGCCCTCGATTACATCCGCAGCCCGCTTCAGTCCCGCAATCAGATTGTCTTCCTGATTGATGATTGCGGCAACAAGCTCGGTTGCATTTATCTCTCCGCCGCTCATCTCGAGAAAATGCGAGTTTCCCTTCTCAAAGATGGCCTCCACAAGTTCATCCTTATTGTTGATCCTGCCCACTGTTGTAATGGCAAAGGTGCCGTGATGCGATCTTACAATAAGGGGCTGGGGTTCATAATCTGAAATGCATCCGATTCCCATCTTTCCCTTCATTGACTGAACATCCTTGTCAAACTTTGTCCTGAAGGGTGAATTCTCGATATTGTGGATTGCACGCTGAAAGCCGGTCTCCTCAAGCACTACCATTCCACCCCTTCGTGTTCCGAGGTGAGAATGATAATCGGTACCGAAAAACAAATCAAACACACAATCTTCTGCTGATACTACTCCAAAAAAGCCGCCCATGAGATGCTCCTTTCCATGGTGTATATATTATTTCAAGATCGCCGCGGGATATGCCCCGCACCAATCAAGCCTTTCATTACTTTCCCTGCTGTTTGCTCCACCTGTCGACAAATGCGGGAATGACATTTCCAAGGATAAGGGAAACGGTAATAATAACTATCATCAGTGTTGACAGCGCATTGATTGAGGGATTGATACGCTTTGACATGGTGTAAACGGTAATCGAAATGTTTGAAACTCCGTTTCCTGTTACAAAATATGAAATAACAAAATCATCGATTGACATCGTAAACGCAATCAGCGCTCCGGAGATAATGCCGGGCATGATCTGGGGAACAATGACCTTGGTAAGTGCCTGCCAGGGTGTTGCTCCGAGATCCATCGCCGCCTCGGCAAGGTTGGGGTTCAGGGACCGAAGCTTTGGCATTACGCTCAGGATTACATACGGAATACAAAACATTATATGCGCAAGCAGTAAAGTAATAAAGCCCTTTTTTACATGAATTGCACTGAACAGCATCAAAAGGCCGATACCGGTTACAATATCCGGGTTCATAACAGGAAGCTGATTGACCTGTTCCACAATATTTCTGAGGATTCTCTTTGATTTGGAAAGACCGATGGCTGTGATGGTGCCGACTACCGTTGAAATTGCGGTTGCGAGAACAGCAATCAGAATAGTATAGAGCACGGACTGCATCATTGTCGAATCCGAAAACATCTTGTCATACCATCGAAGAGAAAAGCCTTCAAATTTAGTAAGTGACCTGCTGTCGTTAAAGGAAAAGATAATCGTGTAAAGAATCGGTGCATATAAAAAGATCATTAACACAATCATTCCCGCCGTGCTTCCGGCACGGCTCTTCTTTCTGTTTACTCCGAGGGAAGCCCGGTCGGGGTTGCTCTTTTGACTGACTTTTCCCGTCAGTATATTCCTTTTTGCCATACGGGGCCTCCTTTCTCTAATTCTTTGCAGGCTCTGAAAGATCCGCCTTCTTCATAAAGAACATTGATATCATAATGATGATTACCATGATAAGGGAAACAGCACTTCCGAAGTTCCAGTCACCTGAAGTCAGAAATTGTGACTCGATCATTGTTCCGACGAGCACGTACTGACCGCCGCCCAGAATCTTCGGAATGAAGAAGCTCGATACTGCGGGCAGAAAAACGAGAGTGATTCCGCTTATCACTCCGGGAAGCGACATGGGAAGCGTAATCTTCAAGAAGCACTGCTTTCTGTCGGCCCCAAGGTCTGCTGCCGCCTCAATGAGCGAGTAATCCATCTTGGCAAGCGAAGTGTAAATCTGAAGCACCATAAACGGAAGGAAGTTATAGACCATGCCGAGAATAACCGCAAACTCGGTGTACATCATCTTCACGGGTGCAATTTTGAATACCGCAAGGATGTTGTTGAAGATTCCGTCATCCTGAAGAATTCCGACCCATGCATAGGTGCGGACCAGCATATTGATCCAGGTAGGAAAAGTAATCAGAAGAACCCAGCCGAGCTTTACCTTCTCTGAACACTTCGCGATGAAATATGCGGGCGGATAACCGAGAATCACGCAGATTACCGTCGTGACAAAAGCAACGCGAAGCGATCTCCAAAGAACGTTCAGAAAATCCGTATCCCTAAAGAATCTTGCAAAATTATCGAAAGAAAACAGGAAATTGGTAACGGAATTGCCCTCAATCGTAAATGCATAGAGCACAATCAGGATCATCGGTGCAACAACCATTATCGAAATCCACGCAACATATGGATATGCCATTCTTCTAAACTGTTTCATTATGTCCTCCGAAATAACCAAACATGCCTGATGATTCCCTTCCGGGACTCACCTTTCTGCTTTCCTGCCTGTCAGCCGATAACTTCCTGTTTCATGATGTGAATGTCCTCGGGAGTAAAGCTCAGGCCGACAAGCTCGCCCTGCTCATGCTTGTCTGTCGTGTCAACGCGGTACTCATACCCTTCTGTTCTGAACGTAACCGTATATGCTCCCTCCGTGATTGTCGCCGGATCGAAGTTGTAGATGACATCGGTGATTGCTACAGGTGTGCCGAGTTCAAGATCCCATGCCGAGGCATTTGCCCAGGTCATCAGGTCCGTCTTAAGCGTCATGCTCTCCTGAATCTCGTTTACCTTCTTGAAAAAGTTTACGGCGTAGATTTCCTCTCCGTATTCCTTGTTAACAACTCTGTTCTCGGCTTCAACAATCATGTTGACGGTGATCGATGTTCCGTTTGATGTTGAGAAGGTTACGGGATAACTGCCGAGCTCCTTCTCTATTTCATATGAAATACTGCTGATAGACAGGTACTCGTCGGTATCCGGATTCCAGGCCTGTGCATCGGCTCTTGCAACGATCAATGCATCATTGAGTTCATCAACATCCTCAAGATCGAGGTAGAAATCATTGGCACTGATCATCTCGCCTTCTTCCTCGTTTAAAACAGGCCTGTCCTCGGAAACGTACATGCGAACCTTGATTCCGGTTCCCGATTTTGTTTCTACAACCGTCTCGTAGTGTACGCCCTTAAACAGAACACTCTTTACTATTCCTCTCAAAAGCCCCTGGGTAGGCGATACTATATCAAGATCCTCCGGGCGAATGACCACATCGACATGCTCATTCTTTGCAAAGCCGTAATCGACACAGTCAAATACCTTGTCTTCAAAGGATACCTTGTAGTCCTCAAGCATAACACCGTCTACAATGTTGCTCTCGCCGATGAAACGCGCAACGTACCTGTTCTTCGGCTCGTTGTAGATGTCGGTGGGTGTTCCGATCTGCTGGATTTCTCCCTCTCTCATGACAACAATCTTGTCGGACATGGTCAGAGCCTCCTCCTGGTCGTGTGTGACGTAGATGAACGTAATTCCGACTTCCTGCTGAATCTTCTTGAGCTCATGCTGCATCTCTTTTCGAAGCTTCAAATCGAGCGCACCCAGAGGCTCGTCAAGAAGAAGAACACTCGGCTCGTTTACAAGGGCTCTCGCAATGGCAACTCTTTGCTGCTGACCGCCGCTCATCTCAGTGATTCCACGCTTTTCATATCCCTCAAGACCAACCATCTTAAGCATTCTGAAAACCTTCTGTTCGATTACATCCTTCGGCTCCTTCTTGATCTTCAGGCCGAACGCAATGTTATCGTAGACATTCATGTGGGGAAACAGCGCATACTTCTGAAAAACAGTGTTCAGGTCACGCTGATAGGGGGGCACCTTGCTTATGTCCTCGTTTTCAAAGATTATCGTACCCTCGTCGGGATCGAGAAATCCGCCGAGAATACGAAGAAGTGTGGTCTTTCCGCAGCCCGAAGGTCCGAGAAGCGTAACAAATTCGTTCTCGTAGATATCAAGATTGATGCCCTTTAACACAACCTGACCGTCAAAGCTCTTAACAATATTTCTAAACTGGATGAGTTTTTTCGTTCCTACCATTTAATTAATTCTCCTTTCTGATCGTACGTTTGCCAGCTCGTAGGCAAACATCCACTGCTGCACTATTCCTCTGAATCCTTCGTATTGTCGGAACTCCCGCTCCGCTATCTCGCGGTAGTCCCTCTCCGTAAGCTCTTCCTTCGGTCTTCCGGTCCGGTTGAACTCGCGCGCCAGAATGTCTTTCATGTGGACATCGATGGGAAAGGCGTCTTTAAAGGCAAGACTAAAGAGGCACACGCAGTCCGCCACCTTCACGCCTACTCCGGGAAACCGCTGCAGATAATTCCGGGCTTCTTCATAACCCGACTGCCTGATTTTCCCGAGAAGCGCCCCGTCCTCGCAGACCATCCGGGCGGTACCGTAAATATACCTGTCGCGATAGCCGAGCCTAAGATCCTTAAGCCCGTCTAAGCCTCCCAAGACAATCTGTTGCGGTGAAGGAAAGCCATACCACTCATGCCTCTCATCAATATAGTGCTGACCGAACTTCCTGCACAGCCGCTCAACACATGCACGTATATTACTGATTTGTTTCTGCTGGGAGATGATAAACGAAATAAGCATCTCCCATAAATCCTGTCTGAGGATTCTGATACCTCCGCCATAATTGGCAGCAGCCGAAAGGAACCCGCTTCCAGGGTCAATTTTTCGCTTCATTCCACGGTAATCGGTTCCAAGATCAAAGTAGTCGTACCAGAAGTCGCAAAACTCCTCTTTCGAACAGGAAAACTCAAATTCTTCACCCTTCTGCCTGATTTCAAGATAACGAAAAGCGGCCCTGATGGAGAATGTATCTCCATCAAGGCGCTCCATGCGGAAAATCTGTCCGCTGTTCATAATCTTTTCCAGGTCAAAATCCTGTAACGAAGTTGTGTACAATGAATTCCAGCCCTCCGGTAAACTCTAACCGCTCATCTCCATTTTCGGATCGTTTTGCCAGCGCGAAACGGCTCCTTATTGTTCGCAAACTACATAATTCTTCTGATCCAGCCCTCAGGTGCTTTGATCTTGCCCATCTGAATGCCGGTAAGTGTTTCATAAAGCTTCCTTGTAACAGGGCCCATGTCGTTCATGCCGCTGGGGAAGCAGATCTCCTTGCCGTGATCAACTACCTTGCCTACAGGTGAGATAACTGCTGCAGTTCCGCAAAGACCGCACTCTGCCATATCCTTTACTTCCTCGAAAGGAATCTCACGCTCCTCTGCCTCAAGTCCGAGATACTCCCGGGCAACATAGATAAGAGAACGTCGTGTAATCGAAGGAAGGATGGTGTCGGACTTAGGTGTAACGACCTTGTTGTCCTTTGTTACAAACAGGAAGTTTGCTCCGCCTGTTTCCTCTACCTTTGTACGTGTCTTGGAATCAAGATACATGTTCTCGTCGTAGCCCTCTTCATGAGCTGTTACAATTGCATGAAGACTCATTGCGTAGTTAAGACCTGCCTTGATGTTTCCCGTTCCGCACGGTGCCGCACGGTCGTAATCGCTGACCTTAAGGATAAGGGGCTTGATGCCTCCCTTGAAGTAAGGTCCGACGGGTGTTCCGAACATTCTGAACTGGTATTCTGTTGCGGGCTTGACGCCGATAACGGGATTTGTACCAAACATATAAGGTCTTAAGTAAAGTGTTGCACCCGAACCGAAGGGAGGTACATAGGCCGCATTTGCCTTTACAACCTGATCAACAGCATCGAGGAATCTCTCCTTCGGAAAAACGGGAATCTCAAGTCTTGCTGCCGAATCCATCATTCTCTGTGCATTGAGGTCGGGACGGAAAGTAACGATGTGTCCGTCTTCTGTCGTGTACGCCTTGAGACCTTCGAAAATTGTCTGAGCATACTGAAGCACACCGGCACACTCGTTGATTACGACTGTTGCATCCTCTGTAAGTCCGCCCTCATCCCATGCGCCGTTCTTATAGTTTGAAACATAACGCTTGTCTGTCTGAACATATCCGAAGCCAAGGCTTCCCCAGTTGATATCCTTCTTTTCCATGTCGGGTTCCTCCTGTCTCTTTCTCAAAAAATGAGGAGACCCAAGACGAGTCTCCTCCTGCTTTTAGACTTTATCTTAATGAAAGAATATATCACAAGAATTCTTATGATACAAGTAGAAAACTACAAACTTTCAAACATTTCTGTTCCCTTGCCCGCAAAGAACCTCTCAATAAGCCTGTTTGCAATAAGAAGCACCGCAAAAGCTACAAGCAGATAGTTGTCTGCACTGATAATATCCTTTACCAAGTAGAAGACTCCGCCGATGACAATCGCGATGACCCAGTTTGCAAACATTGACACGATAATGCTTCCGCCGCGCTTAATGGGAATTGATTCGTTTGCCCAGACAAGGTTCGGCATGAGCAGATTGAAAAGGACTCCGAGACTTCCGGTGAGCCTTGCAAAACCGAGCACAAGAAGGAGCATCGTCCAAATCGTATAAGATTCAAAGCTGAAGGTTATGCAAAGTGCCACAGCTGCAAGCGCCATGGGAACGGCATTGACGTAGAAATGAAAATCCGATTTTGCCATTAGAACGTCACGGGTCTTAACAGGAAGCGACCTGATAATCCAGAGGGACTGTCCTTCAAGGGAGATTGAAGGTGCTGAGATAAGGTTAAGTGATCCGACGAGGCAGATGATTGCCGCACATATAACAGGAAGCATTGTCCCGACGACGGGAAGCTCCTGCGTAACCCTCCCTATTGCCCCGGCAAGCGCAGCTCTCTTGACAAATGCCGCCACCGCACCTACGGCAAGGAACAAAACTCCGAGTCCGCAGTTAAGAACATAGGTCGGAAGATTGATGAACCGTGATGCCTCTCGCTTAAGAAGTGCCGCTTTTGCACTCGAGGCTTTTGCCGCACGTTCCTTATAGACAACCTTTTTCTCACCCTTTCTTGTGGTGATAAGGCGGATGTAGGTCTTCGACATTATAAAGAACAGCAGGAATACAAGCACTGCCGTGGAAACAATAAAGATAACAAGCGGAATTACGTCGCCGACAGATGCCGCACCGATCATGTAAATCGGGTAGACTTTACTTTTTATCGTGTTTCCTATCTCGGCCCCGTTACTTACAAAGTACTGAATAATGTTGGTTGCCCTGAAGCATACAAAGTAATATGCCGCAAAGAAAATCAGGGAAATGACAATCGTAATAAACTTCTGATTTTTAAGCTTTGATGAAGCTACGGCAATGACGAAGCCAAGTGCACAGGTCAGCACCGTCACAACAAATGACAGACAAAGAAGAACTGTCAGACCGCAGCCGATTGCACCGACATCTCGGGTGCGGAGCACATACATAATAATTGCGGGAACCCAGACGAGAGCCGTGTAGAGTATGCTCATCAGGAACACGCCGAATACTCTTGAAATGATTATGTGGACAGGCTTTATCGGCATCGACAGAAGCATGTCGTTGTCCTTTGACAGATAGAGTCCTGTGTAGGTGTTGAACACACTTCCGAAAATCCCGAGAAGAATCGCAACAATGGCCATCATTGAATAGTAGAGCCAGTTAAACCCGGCTTCGATGAGCCCGCCCATCATGCTTGCATAGCCGAGAAAAGCATATGCCAGTACGGCGTAGAGAAAGACAAACAGTATTATTGTTCCTGCAATACTGCCCTTTGAACGCATCTTTCCCTTCTTGGAGTCAAAAAAATAGTAAGCATTAATCTCAAGAAACTGCTTCTTTAATAATGTCTTAAGCATTACTGTTCCTCACTTCCCATTCCCTCTGCAAGCTCGAGGAATACCGACTCAAGAGACTCGTTGCCCTTAACCTCTTCCATTGTTCCGCTCGTGATAAGCTTGCCCTGCTTGATAATTGCCACCTTGTCGCAGAGCTTTTCCGCAACCTCGAGAACATGCGTGGAGAAGAAAATGCATCCGCCGTTATTGCAGACCTCGCGCATCATTTCCTTAAGAGTAAATGCCGCCTTGGGATCGAGCCCCACAAACGGCTCATCCATAATAATGAGCTTCGGATCATGAACCCATGCCGCAATGACGGCAAGCTTCTGCTTCATTCCGTGTGAATATGCCGAGATCGGCTGTGCAAGATCGCCTGTAAGCTCAAACGCATCCGCATACTTCCTTATCCTCTCCTGACGCACACCGGCAGGCACCTCAAAGATATCAGCAATAAAATTCAGATACTTTATTCCCGACATGTAATCGTAAAGATCGGGGTTGTCGGGGATATAGGCAAGCTGCTTCTTGCACTCGAGGGGATTGGAGACCACATTGTTTCCGCCGATTGTGATTTCACCTGAATCGAACTTCAATATACCGACCACACTCTTCAAGGTCGTTGTCTTTCCGGCACCGTTGTGTCCGATAAAACCATAGATCTCACCGGGATTGATTTCGAGTGAAAGATTGTCAACAACAACCTTCTCTCCGTAGCTCTTTGTCAGATTCTTGATTTTCAGCATTTTGCTCTCCTTTTCATCTGTCAGATTATGCCCCTGTTATACAATAACTTCAGCTTTTCATAAGCGGCTTCACTTATTATGACGTAAAATTCACACCGTTAGCAAAGCTTCGCTATTTGGCGGGTCTTCCCGGTATTTTGCCGATTCCGCTCACGCTATAGCTTTGAATCTTTCTTTTTACAATGTCGTTGCTCATTCCCGGATCGAGATCCTTTATCTCTGCCGACATCATATCCATATGCGTGTCAAGAATCACGATTTTCTTCGCCAGATTCTGCATTATCTCCATCGCGTTCTTTGCATTGTTTGATATGAACTCCTCAAATTCTTCACGGCCAACCTGCATAATCAGCGTTTCCCCGAAGGAGACTGCCGCATATGGCGACGGCGAATCTGTCAGAAGACTGACCTCGCCGAAGGTTTCGGGTGCTGACAGCACTCCGATTGCGTACTCCCCGGGCTTCCCGTGATTTGTGTAGAGTGTTACTAGACCGCTTACAATCTTGTACATATAGTCGCTGCTCTGACCTTCTTCAAGTATCAGCTCGTCCTCCCCGTATCTTCGCATTCTCGCTTCCATGCGAAACCTCCTTCCCTGCCGCACCTGCCGCATTTTCATGCCGGACGGCTTTTCTTACTTTTTCACTATTCGTGTTCATACCGAACGGCTTTTCTTATTCACTACTCAAGTCTCATTGACACCTCAAGAGAACCCCTCCCCGCCGTCACATCTGCCATGGCTCCCGAGATGAGCGGCATCGCAGGCGGAAGATGCCCGAGATCGATGTCAAGAAGAATCGGAGCACTATACTTCTCAAGTACTCCCGTAACTGCATTGTAACAATCCATGCCCATCATCTCTTCACCTGTGTGAAGAGGTCTTCCGATCAGGAAGCCCTTCACGTTCTCAAACCAGCCCGCGTTATCGAGCTGCCAGAGTGCCCTGCGTATACCCATGGGATTTAAATCACAGGATTCGATAAACCAGATGATTCCGTCATCGGCATACTTTGCGGCAAACTCCCTCGCTCTGTCAAATCCTGTTCCGCAAAGGATTGAAAGACAGTCAAGACAACCGCCGATCAGCCTGCCGGAAAAGGACGCTCCGTCCTTGCCGGATGGCGAAACAATCTTCATATCAAAGGGCTCGGTAATGTTGTAGGGAGCAAAAGGATTGTCCTCTTCCTTAAGCGCCTCCCTTTCCCAGCCGTCATAATTTGTCATGGAAAGCTTCTCTCCCTTAAGAAGGCTCAAACAGTCCGAAAGGGCCGGATGAAGCTCTTTTGCCCCGAAGCTTGATGCGCACGGACCGTAGACGGCGGCAATGTCACACAGGGTCGGCAGTGTAAACGTCAGGTTCGTGTTGTCCGAATACCCGAGGAACCACTTGGGCTTTGCTTTCGAAATTCCCTCGAAATCTACATAGGGAAGATCCTCGCACATAGTCTCTCCGCCGCCGCATGAGATGATGCAGTCACATCTGTCGTTAATAAAAAAATCGTTTATCTCTTCCGCGCACGACTTCGGATCCGTACTCTTTCCTATTCCGTCGTCGAGAAAGCAGTTCGGTCCGTTGACTGTTTCAAAGCCTCCGGAACGGAATCTGTTAACGGCGGCACCGAAGCAGCTTTTGTACGGTTCAATCGTGCATCCGAAGGAGGGTGCGATAAAACCTATCCTTCCCCCGGGCTTTAAAAATTCAGGATATCTCATTTTTCTTTCGCTTTCCGATGGTATACAACGGGCACCAGTTCGGTTTCTCCCGGTGCCTTTTATATAATCTATTTTATGTTCAGCTTTGCCAGAAGCTCGCCGAGACTTGTCGATACGCTTCCGCCGTCGGAGTACTCCGTGGGGGCATCATCGACAACATCGTCAAGCACCTCTTCCTTCTCTTCTACAGCCTTAATGCTAAGGCTTATCTTGCCGTCCTTCACGGAAATCACCTTGACCGTAACCGTCTCTCCTTCCGAGAGAACCTCCTTCGGGTGCTTAATGTGCTTCCCGCAGATCTGCGAAATGTGAACAAGTCCGGAGAGATCTCCGCCGATGTTGACAAATGCTCCGAAGGGCATGAGCTTCTCCACGGTACCTTCGGTAACAAGACCTTCCTGAAGCTTTGAAATCCTGCTCGTTCTGTCTGCTGCCGCCCTGTCTCTTGCCGGCTCCTTTGCCGAGAGAATCAGCTTCCTGTTCTCTTTGTTTACTTCCGTAACGATGACCGTAAGCTCCTTCCCGACGAATGTCGAGGGGTCTTCGACGTAGTTCAAATCGAGCTGCGATGCCGGGATAAACGCCCTTACCCCCTTGATGAAGGTGGTGCAGCCGCCCTTTACGGCCTCGGCAATCTTTATCTGCACAAGCGTACGCTCTTCTTTCATTTTAGCAAGCTCGTCCCATGCAAGAATATCATCCGCCTGCTTAAGGCTCAGCAGAATATTTCCGACCTTGTCCTCTCTTAACACCGTTGCCGTCACCTTGTCTCCTACAAGAATGTCGGCCTTTATTGAAAACCTTGGATCGTTTGAGAGTTCCTCGAGCCTGATAATCCCCTCCGCGTATGAACCGAGATCGACGGTAACCTCTGTTTCGGATACACCGATAACCGTTCCGTGAACAATGTCGCCACCCTTCAGCTTTTTGAAGGAATGGTTAATCTCCTCAATAAATTCATCCATTGAAGGGATCTCTTGCGTTGAAAGCTTTTCATCCATGATATAATCCTCCTTAATAATTGTGCATAGTTCCTGTAATATCCCTTATACAGCGCCGGTCTGTCTTAAAACTTCCTGCTCTGCGGGAAGCATCAGTCTGACAATGAATCTGCCCTCATCAATGTTATAAAAGATTTCCGTCCCCGTCTTCGCCGCGAAGGCAAGAACGCTCTTTGTTCCGATTCCGTGATCCTTCTCTGCTGTGAAGGGAAGATGATTCTTGTCAAGCTTTGTTCCTTTGGGGCAGGCATTTTCTATTGTTATTAGAAGCTGCTTTCTCCTGACGGCCCTCATCTTGATAAATCTGTCATCGGGATTGACCTTGAGATTGCCGTGAATGGCGTTTTCAAGAAGGTTCCCGACTGTGATGGCAAATTCCAGATCGTCAACAGGCAGGGAGTTCGGAATGTCCGCCTCGATAATGAGTCTTACCCCGTTCTTCTCCGCCAGCTTCAGGTAGTAGTCCATCGTGGCGTTGACGGCGGTATTCTCGCACCACTGCCTTGCACGCTGCGGTTCCGCGGCAAGCCGCTCCGAAAGAAGCTGCTCGGCCTCTTCGACATTGCCTTCTCTTATAAGCGTCAGCACCATGCCTTCAAAATGACGGCGGTCATGGCGCATTACCCTGTCCTTCTCCATATTCTGCTCGGCATCCCTGAGCCTTCTTTCCATATTCTTCGTGGCAACGGCAAGGATATCGTTATCTGCCTCGGTCTTCATGCTCTGGGCACGAAGCACAAACTCATTCCTGTTCGTTTCAGCGAACTTCTCAAAAGCAAAGAACACGAGCGCATTTCCCACAACGAGGGCGATTGAGCTGACGACAAGTGCAACGAAAAGGGGACTTGCCATGTCGTACTCGGCCGTGAAATAGAGATTGCAGATCACCATTACCCCGCTTGCCACCGGAATGAGCAGAAAAGAGAAAAAGGTTCTGTTCTGTCCCGGATCAGCATCCTTCTTCGCAAAATGGCAAATCGTAACCGTTATGGCGAGCTTCATTAAAATAATGAGGATTGTCGCAAAAGGTGAACCGAGCACCGAATAATCCGTCACCCTGAAGCTTGCCGCTCTGAGGAACCTTTCCGTGATTCCCTCCACAAGAATATTTCCGACGAAGAAAATTACGAGATAGGAACAGCCTCTGATGGCCGGGGCTTCATATAGTGAAAGAAGCATCGCCAGAAGGACACCGATAAAGCTCACCATGTTCAGCCAGACAAGCCTCGGAATGTTCAGAACGAGCAGTATCACGAAGAACAGACACAGAAAGAGAAAGTACCTGTACCTCGGATAAAGCGTCCAGTTTTTCCTTTTGAAGAATCTCGACAGAAGGAGATGAAAGCAATATATTTCGGTAATATCCATTAAGACAAGCATTATGAAACTCATTATCGGGATTCCGAAAATCATAGTTCCTCCTCTATGCAAGTCTGAAATCAAGGTATGCCGCCTGTACGGCAGTGTATCTGCTCTTTGAAACGGGAACGCTCTTTCCGTTTCGAAGCATTGCATCCGTCTTCGTCAGACCGTCGATGGCTGCTATATTAACTGCATAGGACTCGTGACACTGCATGATCATCGTGTCGCTGACTGTCTCATTTAAATAGTCCGTAAATCCGATTCTCAAGGTCGGAGTGGAAATCACGTCCCCGTTCTTCAAATTGTAGCTGATCACATGGTTTCTGTACTCGAGAAACATAATGTCATTAATGAAAACCGTTCTGAATCCGGACTTTTCCTTAATTGTAATAGCCTTTTCCTGCTCATCGGAAATCTGCTCAAACACACGGTCGAGCGTATCATAAAGCTTCTCCCTTGCGACCGGCTTTAAAAGATAGTTGACAGGATTGACGTCAAATGACTCAAGTGCAAAAGACGGTTCCGCAGTCGCAAAGATGATTGCCGTGTTTCTGTTGTTCCATCTCAGCTCTCTTGCCGCCTCGATGCCCGAAACCATGGGCATCATTATATCAAGTATAAACAGATTGAATCTCGTCTTCTCGCTCTCTCTGAGGAGATTGTCGGGATGCATAAATGTCATAACCTCGGCTTCGATCTTCTTTTCTTCAAGATACTCATTGAGAAGTCCGTGAACTCTGTCAAGGTCCGCTTTTCTGTCATCACAAAGTGCTATTCTGATCACGTTCTGCCTCCGTTCGGATCATGCTAACGAAGATCCGCTGTAATAAGGTGTTAATAACCTCTTCAATACAATAGCATATTATGCTTTTTTCGTAAAGACGCCGCTCCTCGGTCAACAGTTGCCGTGGCGCGATTCCATTCTCAACAGCCGGCAGCTGCCGAGGCGCAATTCCATTCTCAACAGCCGGCAGTTGCCGTGGCGCAATTCCATTCTTTGCGGACAAATTTCGATATTGGCAACAAACAATGAATATCTTCCCACGATTTCAAGGTTTTTATTGCATATTTCAGCAGAAGTGATATAATAAACAATACTATCATGGCGGCGTGGCGTCTCTATCACCGCGCATTACTCCCGGAGGCTGTATGAGATACGTTGACATAAACGAGATTAGAACAGGTGATATCCTTGGTGAAAACATCAGGGATAATCGCGGTATCGTTTTGCTCGTAAAGGGCAAAAAGCTCAATGTCAGCAACATCATAAGCCTAAGGAACCGCGGGTTCAGCAGAATCGTCATTGAAGACAGGATATCCGACGGCATCGAGATCGGATACCTCTCTTCCGAACAGAGCAAGGCAACCATCATCGAAGGGCTTAAGAAGCTCGACATTGAAAAAATCCAGCGTGAAGCAAAACTTGTTACAAAAGAGCTGATTGCGAACAACGTAAGCCTGGCCGACATGGAGTGCATCAAGACCTACGATGAGTACACCTATCAGCACAGCTACAGCGTCGGCATGATCTGTGCCGTCATGGGACTTGCTGCGGGATTCGTTCCGGACGAAATAGAAAATGTTACAATCGCGGGTCTTCTTCACGATCTTGGCAAGACCCGGCTTCCCCTTGAAATTATCAATGCCCCGAGAAGACTGACCTTTGACGAGTTTGAAGAGGTGAAAAAGCACCCGAGAAACGCCTATGATATTCTTGTCAACAGCTCTGCCATTCCAAGTACCATCCGCGTCTCTATCCTTCAGCATCACGAGAACGAGGACGGATCCGGCTACCCGGCGGGAATCAAAGGCGACAAGCTCTACAAGTTTGCAAAGATTATCCACATAGCGGATGTTTTCGATGCACTGACTTCAATCCGCCCGTACAGAAAGCCCATGACACGTCACGAGGCTATCTCTTACATCAAGAACAACAATAACACCATGTTCTCAAAACTGTTCACAACAGTTTTTGAGCGCTGCGTTCCACCCTATACGACAGGATCGACTGTCGCGCTCGGAAACGGACTGAAGGTCATCATCGTAAGAAATGACCCCAAAGACATCAACAACCCTTTCTGCCGAAGAATAGACACCCTTGAAGAAGCTACTCTTCGTGATTTCTGCAACATGGATACGACGGAGGTATAAATGAACCGCAGCAAGAGTTTCAAGCCTCATCATGACATCCCCATCTTGACGGTATTTCTTATCGTCTTTGCTCTTGCACTGTTTGTAATTACGACATCCTCCGGCTATTCCGAGCTTCAGCAAAGCTGTGTCGAACGCCTCTCCGATTCAACGAAAAACACCGCAAAGCACATCAACTACATTTTTAACGAGAACTATAAACATCTCTCATGCCTTGCAGGACTTGTCTCAGAGCTTGAAAGCAAGGATCCCGAAAGTATAATGGCTCTTCTCGGAGGATTCAACGATTACTCCGGAATCAACCGTTTCCGTGTTGTCCTTCCCGACGGATCGATCGTTACTCAGGACGGCATTCTTAAGGATCCGATCGATTTTGTCGAGGCCTCAACCGGAGGTCCTCATTTCTCACCGGTTACCACAAGCGTACAGTACGGTGACAGCATCATTCGCCAGTACATTCCCGTTTTCGACGGCGATAAGCCTGTAGCCGTTGTCTACATCGTCTATCCCATCACCGATCTTTCGCGCGAGCTTGCCTCCCCGGCATATCAAGGACGTCTCTTCATTTCGATCATCGACAGGCGAACAGGTGAAAACCTTGTCGATACTCATTCCGTAAAATACTTTAACAACCTGAACGACTACGCCGATCTCTACACAAATGACGGTCTGCCGACAAACAATCTGATAGCAGACATCAAAAACGGTGTCTCGGGCTATGCCGAGATTAACTCTCTCACAACAGGTGAAGCAAATTACGTTTCGTTTGTACCGTCAAGCTTTTCCGAGTTTGAAGTAATGACGATTATTTCAACCGACATTGCTCTTGCAGATGCAATAAGCTACAAAACGCTTGCCAACTGGTTTACAATACTTGCCGTTCTTGTATTTCTGTTCTACGGTGCCTACATCATGTTCAGAAGCAATCACGAAATCTCGGCGGCAGTTTCCAAAGAAAGCGTCAGACTTGAGCGTGAATCGAAGCGCCGCCTCGAGGAGCAGTACGCTTTCCTCGACGGTCTCAGCAGAGAATATCACACTATCTGGCTTGTCCTTGCACACGATCACTCTCTGAAGCTTTTCAGATCGGCCTTCGAGCACTCCTCCTGCCCGTCGGCTGTCCAGATGGCTCTCGATTATGCAAATTACGACGTTGTTATGAAAAAGTACATTGAGAACTATGTTCTTGATGACGACAGGAAACGGCTTCGCGCAGTTACAAGATTTGATTATCTTAAGAGTGAAGTGCCCGAATCCGGTCTCTACTCACTGACCTACAAGAGCAGAAATGATGAGGGCTTCGTTTCCTACCAGCAGATGTGTTTTGCGAAGGCGGAAGGCACCAACGGTGATATCAACTATATCGTGGCATTCCGTGATGTCGACGAGGCAATGCATGCGGAGATCAAAAAGCAGCAGCTCCTTGAGGATGCTTTGAAATCGGCGGAATCGGCAAACAAATCCAAAAACACTTTCCTGTTCAACATGAGCCACGACATACGCACACCCATGAATGCAATTTCCGGTTACACCTCCATGGCCAGGAAATATCTCTCAAACCCCGAAAAGGCAGAGGATTGTCTGAATAAGATTGATATCGCGGGACAGCACCTTCTCAGGCTGATTAATGACATACTTGATATGTCAAGAATCGAAACCGGCCATGTCCAGATCAATCTTGCACCTGTCGATATCCTTGATCACATTAACTCCGTTCTGACAATCTGCACAACTTCCGCCTCAGAACGCGGCATATCGATTAAAGCAGACTATTCCAACGTTACCGCAAGTAAGGTCTATGCCGACGAACTTCGTATAGATCAAATCATGATGAACATCTTAAGCAATGCCATCAAATACTCAAACCCCGGCGGAACCGTCAACGTTACTGTTCTTCAGCTCGATAATCTCGCTCACGACGGCTATGTCAAATTAGCGCTTATCGTTGAAGACAACGGTGTCGGAATGAGTCCCGATTTCCTTGAGCACATTTTCGACCCGTTCTCGAGAGAAAAAAGTGCAACCATCAGCGGCGTAGAGGGCACCGGTCTCGGAATGTCCATTGTTAAAAAGTGGGTTGACCTTCTCGACGGAAGCATCGAAATAAAATCGGAAAAAGGCAAAGGTACAACCGTATCCGTCTGTCTGCCGCTAAAGCTTCTAGACACCGGCGCACCTTCCGATTCTTCAAAAATGACCTTCACAAAAGATTTTACCGGACATCGGATACTCCTTGTTGAAGACAACGAAATGAACCGCGAGATTGCATGTGACGTTCTCTCCGGATTCGGTCTGACGGTCGATACGGCAGAGGACGGTGATGTCGCTGTTGAAATGGTTTCATCTTCGGAACCGGGCACCTACGAGCTCATTCTTATGGACATTCAGATGCCGAAAATGAACGGCTACGATGCAACTGCGGCAATCCGTGAACTTTCCGAAAAACGGCATTCTTCAATACCGATTGTCGCAATGACGGCAAACGCCTTCGAAGATGACAAAAAGAAATCCTTTGAAAGCGGCATGAATGCGCACCTCACAAAACCGATCAACAATAAGGAGCTTCACGATACTTTATCACGTTTCCTTAATCACTGAAAAATGACAGATATGTCAATGTTATTCGCAATCCGCTTCGCTGCCTGCTCATATAAATGTGACACATTGCGCCTTACGGGGTACGCAGCCTGACCCCGCACCTCATATAAGAAAACCCACCGCCTGAAGGCAGTGGGTTTTCTTATACAATATTAATACTTTGCACATCCGTTGCATAGGACCTTTAAAATCCATTCATGCGGCGACATGTTTTGCAAGCCTTGAATATCAACAGTCCAAAAAGCACTGGGAGGGGCAGGGAGTGTACAAGGTGCAGTCTGAGAAACCACCGACAACGTCATTCAGCTGTTCATCAGAGAGTTGAGACGGGTTTGTCAGCTTGACAAGAACCTCCTTCATACATCCGCAGTGCATGGCTCTTGTCATGCCGTTCATTCTCTCTTCGGTTCGTTCCTCCCATCCACCGTTCCAGAAAGCACATGCTGCCGGGTCCGGCGAAGTCAGCGCAGTTTCGATTGATGTTTTTCCATGTAGCATTCCGTTCAGAGTACTCATAGCAAGACAGCCTCCACCACACTGTGCCAGGTGCACGCAATGCCCGCAGTCTTTGCAGATCTGTCCGCGCTGTGCTACCGTCATTTCAACTACGTCGTACCATTTTGCACTGCGCAGAACTGCCTTCAAACCATTGTCGAACACACATTCTCGTCTGTCGCCGACAGTTTCCAGTTCTCCCGAAAGTTGCATGCAAGGGTAGACGATTCCTTCAGCGGAAACTGCTATACTGTGACCGATCATACCGCACATACGACAATCGGCAGATAAAGCTCCTTTGGCATATCGGACCGGCTTAATTCGGTATTGCCTTTGTGAGGCATTCAAATACAGATAGCGCCACACGTCCACATTCATTTTCCTGGGCTTCATCATATATTCTATCATGGCATCCAGAATCAACTCGAAATATTGATCCCAGTCCAGAGAACAACCCGGCGCGTTATGTACCCAGGCAGGAACTTCTGTAGTCCGGATCAGCCGGATCTGTTTTACTCCTATTCCGTCCAATAAATCCAATGAATCTGCCAAACAGCCCACATTGACTTTGTTGACATTCATCTGAACATGTGTCTTGAAGCCTTCGCTGACACTAAGTCTGATAGCACTGAGAGCATCGATCTCAGCGCCTTTACAGCAACGCATCCAATCATGATAGCCAATTCCGTCGAAAGAGATCTTGAATTCCGGGAAACATCCAATCTCCTTCAATTCGGTCAATAGTTCTTTCGTCAGAAATCGGCCATTGGTGTTGATCTCATGTACCGCCATTCCGTGCCCGTATATTGCCCTGACAATATCCGTAAACCGGGGGTGAATTAATGGTTCACCCCCGGTAAGCATGACGGACAGAAAACCGCATTCAGCAGCTTCATCTATCAGCCTGAGCGCTTGATCATAAGGCATATCATTCCGGCCATACCGGGTGTCAGAAGCGTTGAAGCAATGAAGGCAGCGATAATTGCAACGGCCCGTCAGTTCCCAGTTCAGTATCGGGCGGAAGTCATTGTCGCAAATCTTCAGAAACTGCCAAGGCTCCGGTTTTTTCGATCCGGGATTGCATTCGCAGATGAGCCCTGCTTCGACACAGCACCGGGCAACAGCCAAGTCTTCCGGATCAGTAATCTCCGTAATCCCGTCACAAGAACAAAGAACTCTGAAGTATGCCTTCCCGACATTACGGGCCCTTTTCATTCCCTGCCTGTAAACTCCGAAAAGTAAGTCGTTCCAGGATCTCAACGCGATCCCTCTATTTAAGACAAACGCTGCCATAAGTATTCCTTCACCATACTGTTGAACTCTGCTTCAAAACGGGACATGGCAAACTCCCATGAATCCGGGTCAGTTGCTTTTCTGACAGTTTCGGCACAACTCCCATTGTGTCGGATCGTCCTCCCGTTTCTGTCCTTAAGAACGATGGAGATCCGGCTCCTATCCGTTTTTCGTTCCAGTAATTCCACAGCATCGGCCAACCTAAGGAGGGCTTTTCCGTAGAGTCTGATCGGCGGCACCATTGGCTTCTGTCCCGCAGCTATTCGCTTGTGTGCCCGATCAATAAGGGACTTCCATGACTCTATGGCATTGACCGTAATGATAATGACATCAATACTGTAACCGTTTTCTATCAGTTTTGACTGATTTTCAAGGATGTAATCGACCGGAGGAATCGTACTGCAGAGGGCAAACGACTTTTCGTCATTCATATCAGCCGAAATTTTTGCAGATACAATCTCTTCTGTCTTTTTTCGATCGGCACAGTGATCGATAAAATCGTCAGGATCCAGAAAATCACAATCTCCGGCAGCAACAGAAATACCATAGGTCGTTTTTCCGGCTCCGGGCTGTCCACATATGAATACCGCTCTTTTCATCAGATTTCTCCTGTGCTGTCATCGTCATCCAACAGATTCATAAGGATAGTGTTTTAGAGGTCTATACTATTATAACACGCAAATATGTTTTGTAAAAGTATGCTTTGTCAATGCTATTCGCAATCCGCTTCGCTGCTTGCTCATATAAAAGTGGCACTTCGTACCTTGCGAGGTACGGGGCTTGAAACCCCGCACCTCGTACAAGAGCACCCGCTGCCTTAAGGCGGCGGGTTTTCTTGTACTTTTATAAATTCTTAATCAGAATTCCGGTTCGATAAGACCGTAGGTGCTGCCCTTTCTCTTGTAGACAACATTGACCTTGTTGGTCTCCGAATTCATAAACATGAAGAAGCTGTGTCCGAGAAGCTCCATCTGAATGCATGCCTCTTCGGGATCCATAGGCTTCATTGCGAAACGCTTTTCCCTGATAATCTTAATCTCTTCATAGGGATCTGTCTCTGATGTCAGGAAGCTTTCGGAAAGACTGGCCGCCGACTGTTTTGAGTCGATGAGTTTCTTCTTATACTTCTTAATCTGACGTTCAATTATCTCGTCAACCATGTCGATTGAAGCATACATGTCGGTACTTTCCTGTTCTGCTCTAATAATCGAACCCTTAATGGGTATTGTGACTTCGATCTTCTGTCGGTCTTTTTCCACACTGAATGTGACAATGACCTCTGTATCAGGAGTGAAAAATTTCTCAAGACGACCGATCTTTTCCTCTACCATTCGCCTGAGACCGGGTGTAACATCGATGTTTCTTCCGCTGATTGTAAAACGCATATACATCAACTCCTTTCGAATATATCGGAACTCGCTAAAGCGAGTGTCTTAATGGAAAGAATTCTTTCCCTCAGACACTTGTATTGTAACACAATTTGTTGGAGAATGCACTATTTATATACAATTTGTAACTCATTTTTTCTGTTTTATAAAATCTCTTTGCTATTTTCACAATTGGCGTATATAATCATAAATGCGTTCAGTTTTTGATATAAGGGGTGTCCATATGGCAGAGGAAGAGACAATGACAAAAAAGACATACAAGAAATCAGCTTTGACAAAAGAAAAAATATACGAGGCTGCCCTTTCCCAGATGAAGAAAAGCGGCTATCAGGCAGCAAAGATTGCTACAATAGCAAAGGAGGCCGGAGTTTCGGTTGGAACCTTCTACCTTTACTTCAAGAGCAAAAGTGACATTCTTCAGACACTCTACAGCACGGCAGATGATTACTTTCAGACAACGGTAGTCGAAGAGACAGCCGACAAGGATGCCATTGAAAGTCTCAGGATTTTTACTTTGAATTACGGAATGCTTAATACCGCAACAGGTCTTGATGTTCTTCGTGTGCTCTTCAACCCGGAAAACGAGTGGTTCGCAAGGATTCGTCCTATGCAGGATGTTCTGAACACCATCATTAAAAGAGGCCAGGAATCGGGTCGGATTACAACCGAAAGAACCTGTGAAGACCTCGAACAGGGACTGTTCGACCTGCTCAGAGGCGTTTGCTATTCCTGGGTAATCCATAACGCCGACTTTGATCTTACGGACAGAATGCTTGAACGTCTTGACCTCTATCTGTACGGAATAATCAAGAGGTGACAAAACAAAAGTTCGTCTTGACAGGCATGTGGATAAGACTACAAAAGTGGTTGATTTTTGTGGAAAAAGTGGATAACTTCGTGTATAACTGGCAAATCCGCATGTTTTAAGGGCGTTTTACGGTGGATAACTTTGCCGCCACGCATAAAATCCTGCCGGCCGATACACTGTGTCGAATGTTTAAAAACTTCACTTTGTGCACATTTACCAATCGCAGGAAAGTCAATAACTAATATTAGTGAGTTCTGAAATTCTTTTTTGATTTACCACATCATAGCATTAAAAAAACAAAGTAAAAGTCGACTTCTTCCATTGACAATTGAAATTTGCAGTCGTATAATCACGACTAAGTGTTTGGCAAATACCTGACACTCAAAAAATATGAAAGATGGAGGAAAAGAAATGGCTAGAGTTTATAATTTTTCAGCAGGCCCCGCCATGTTACCCGAAGAGGTACTTAAAATGGCATCAGATGAAATGATGGACTACCAGGGAACCGGTACGTCCGTAATGGAGATGAGTCATCGATCTAAGGCTTTTGAATCAATTATTAACGAAGCCGAGTCAGATTTGCGCGATCTGATGAACATTCCTGATAATTATAAAGTCCTTTTTCTGCAAGGGGGAGCCTCTCAGCAGTTCGCTATGGTTCCTATGAACCTTATGAAGAACAAGGTTGCAGATTTTATCGTAACAGGTCAGTGGGCCAAGAAGGCATACCAGGAAGCAGGAAGATTCGGTACGGCAAACAAGATCGCATCATCCGAGGACAAAACTTTTTCCTATATCCCCGATTGCTCAGATCTTCAGATTTCTCCGGATGCTGACTATGTTCATATCTGCGAGAACAACACAATATACGGAACAAAGTTCCACGCTCTTCCCGACACAAAGGGTAAAATTCTGGTTGCTGACCAGTCGTCATGCATCCTGTCAGAGCCTTGTGATGTAACAAAATACGGTCTCATTTTTGCAGGAGTTCAGAAGAATATCGGCCCCGCAGGTACCGTTATCGTTATCATGAGAGAGGATCTTATCACAGAGGATGTGCTTCCCGGCACACCTACAATGCTTCAGTACAAGACTCATGCCGATGCAAAATCACTTTACAACACACCTCCCTGCTACGGAATCTACATCTGCGGCAAGGTATTCAAGTGGCTTAAGGCTACGGGCGGACTTGAGGCAAGAAAGAAAATTAACGAAGAGAAGGCAGCAATGTTTTATGATTTTGTTGATTCTTCCGCATTATTCAAGAACCCTGTTGAAAAGGGAAGCCGCTCAATGATGAACGCAACATTTGTAACCGGAAACGAAGAGCTTGATGCAAAGTTTGTTAAGGAAGCAACCGCAGCAGGATTCATCAATCTCAAGGGACACAGAAGTGTCGGCGGTATGAGAGCAAGCATCTACAACGCAATGCCTGTTGAGGGTGTTGAGAAGCTCGTTAAATTTATGAAGAAATTCGAGGAAGAAAACGCATGATTAAATACAATTGCTTAAATAAAATTGCTGCATGCGGTACAAGTCTTTTTACATCTGATTATCAGGCAACCGATAATGCAGACGAGGCAGAGGTTCTGCTCGTAAGAAGTGCCGTAATGCATGAAATGGAATTCGCTCCCGCCCTTAAGGCAGTTGCAAGGGCCGGTGCCGGTGTAAACAATATTCCGCTTGAAAAGCTTGCTGAAAAGAACGTGGTGGTTTTCAACACACCCGGAGCCAACGCAAATGCCGTAAAGGAGCTTGTTATTGCAGCAATGCTTCTTGCAAGCCGTGATATTATCGGCGGTGTTAACTGGGTTAAGACAGTCAAGGATGACGAGACTGTTGCAAAGCTTGTTGAGAAAGAAAAGTCAAAGTTTGCCGGAACAGAGATTCTCGGAAAGAAGCTTGGTATAATCGGCCTCGGCGCTATCGGAAGAAAGCTTGCGATCAGTGCAAACGCTTTAGGCATGGATGTTTACGGATGTGATCCGTTCCTTTCCGACGCTGCAAAAGAAGAGCTTGCAGGTAAGTGTACCATCGTTGAGACAAGAGAAGAAATCTACAAGATGTGTGATTTCATTTCTGTTCACGCTCCGCTCATCGACAGCCCCGATCCCGCAAAAAACACCAAGGGACTCATCAACGCAGAAAAGATTGCCATGATGAAGGACGGCGTCATTATTGTAAACTGTGCACGTGATCTTCTTGTAAACGAAAAGGACATGGGGGAGGCACTTGCTTTGGGCAAGGTAAGAAAGTATGTTACCGATTTCCCGAATACTACAACATCCGGCATGGATGGCGTTATTACCATTCCTCATCTTGGTGCTTCCACCGAAGAGGCGGAGGACAACTGTGCAATGATGGCAGTCCGTCAGGTAATGAACTATCTTGAGAACGGAAACATCGTGAATTCAGTAAACTATCCCACAGTTGACCTCGGGTCGAAGACGGGCGCAAGAATTGCAATCCGTTACGATGCGGCAAAGGATATGCTTGCAGTGGTAAACGCTGCCGGACTTGTTATCAGTGCAATCAAAGACGGAAAGCGCGGAAACGTAGGCTATTGCCTCGTTGACTGCCGTGAAGCATCTGATGCGGCTGTTGAAAAGATTAAGGCAGAAGCAATTGATGTAAAGGTATTCTAAGGAATCAGTGCAGAAGTAATTAATGTAACATATTCGAAATAATCAAATCAATAGACGTAAAGGTATTTCAAAAACACCGGGCGGACCGTTTTTTGCGGTCCGCCCTTTAATCTTAAGCGCCGGTCCTCTTCCCGATACGGACTGCTGCCTTGTCTATCGAATAAAGCTTTACCGCATTGATCACACATCTTAAGGTTTCATCGGCAACGACAAGCCAGAACAGATACAGCATCCCGAGCTTCAGCCCGACAACAAGTATCGATGAGGCGATAATAATAAAGACTGTCCCGATACACTGGGTGAACAGCATCCATCTCGTGTCCCCGAAGCCTCTGATTCCGCTTCCGACTATCATGTTTCCCATCTTCGGGAACATATTTATTCCGACGATAAGAAGGAAGCCCGCCGAGGAAGCGATAATCGATGCGTCGCTTGTAAACAGGGAAAGTATTGCTCCCGGTACAAGAAGAAATGCCGCAAGATTGACTACTGCCATAAGTGCACTCCAGGCAAGCGCCGTAAAAACGATTTCACTGACGCCCTTTACATGGTCAGCACCTGTCTCTCTTCCCGAAAGTGTAAGCGTAGCATTTCCGAGTGCACCGAAGACAACAACGGGAATACATTCCACACTGAACACGATGGTATAAATTCCGGCTGCCTCGACACTTATCCGGTTCAGCATGACAATCATGTATAGGTTTCCGATGCTCCAGGCAAACTCTTCACACGCTGCCGGCAGACCAAGCCTGATAGAACTGAAAAACAACCCTGCCCGGGCTTTTAATATCTCCTGCGAGGATGGCCTCAGCCAAAGCTCCCTGCTTCGTAAAAAATAGACAAGGATAACGGCGTCGCCTAAGTACTCCGCAATCGTAGTCGCCAGCGCCGCTCCGGACACTCCGAGGGCCGGACATCCGAGCTTTCCGAAGATCATCACATAGTCAAGAACGATGTTTGTGACGGAACGGACAAGTCCGTACACAATCATTATCTGTGTCTTTTCATTGACCTGGAGAATTGACATGATTGATGCCCCGATTCCTATCAATATGAAGACCGGAGAGTAGATCTTTGCATAACTTACTGCCATGGACATGATGCTCTCGTCAACACCCATCAGCCTGAAAACGGGCTCTGAGAAGAACAACCAGAAGAAAAACAGTGCCACCGACAGATAGTTGTTGCATTTGAGCATCGATGCCGCAATTGCTTTTGCCCTGTCCCTGTCGCCCGCGCCGGTTGCCTGGCTCATCAGAATGGTTGCTCCCGTAGAAATTGTGAAGCAAAAACTCAGTGTCGTCCAGATGGGAGACGTTGCATTTCCGACAGCACTCATACATGAGATGTCGAGACGTCCGAGATATATCTTGTCAATAATCATCTGAAGCTGCGTGATACAGTTACTTATCATAATAGGAAATGCTATCATGATAAGCTTTTTTCCGTATTTCCTGTTGTACTCTTTTAATCTGTTCATTACATTTCACCCGTATATTTCTTCCGTAAAGACCTGCCGGCTCCGTACGGATCCTTTCATTGCCCTCAAATAGTAATACTCCCAAAGTCTCATAAAATCAATCACCAATGATTTTGAATCCGTATTCTGCGTCAAAAAATATCTTTCCGAAAGACTATCACATATTTAGCGGAGAAAAACACGTATTTGGAAAAAGTTACGCTTTTTGAAAATGCACGGCTTTTTGTTTACAAATCAATATGATGTGATATAATACACTAAGTATGTATTACCCTGGTTTTTTGTGCGGTGATGCAAAAGAACAGACATTTTGGACAGACATGCATGTTTTTCGTTTGGCTGTTTGGAGGATAAAGAATGAACCAGTACATAATAAAAGGCGGCAAGCCACTGGAGGGAGAGGTTGTCATCAGTGGAGCCAAGAACGCAGCTCTTGGAATCCTTGCTGCCGCACTTATGACAGACGATGCTGTCCTCATCGACAACATCCCCGACGTAAGGGATATTAATCTTTTGCTTGACGTGTTTTCTGATATCGGAGCGGTTGTTGACAGAATCGACCGGCATACCGTCAGGATTTATGCGGCAAACATCAACACAGTCTGCGTAAATTCCGACAACATGAGAAGAATCAGAGGCTCCTACTATCTTCTCGGAGCTCTCCTTGGTAAGTATCATAAAGCCGAGGTTGTCCTTCCCGGCGGCTGCAACATCGGTATGAGACCGATTGACCAGCACCTGAAGGGAATGGAAATGCTTGGTGCAAAGGTTGAAATTTCCTACGGAATGATCTGCGCATCGGCCGACAATCTCATCGGCGAGCACATTTATCTTGACCTTGTCAGTGTCGGAGCTACAATCAACGTCATGCTCGCAGCTGTTCTTGCTCAGGGTCAGACCATCATCGAAAATGCTGCAAAGGAACCTCATGTTGTAGATGTTGCCAACTTCCTCAACAGCATGGGCGCAAGGATCAAGGGTGCGGGAACCGACGTCATCAAAATCATCGGTGTTGATAAGCTTCGTGCCCCGAAATCTTCCTATTCCATTATCCCCGACCAGATTGAAGCGGGAACCTTCATGCTCGCAGCAGCGGCAACAAGAGGCGATGTTACAATCAAAAACGTCATTCCCAAGCATCTCGAGGCAATTACCGCAAAGCTTCGCGAGATTGGCGCAGATGTCAGTGAGGATGATGATTCCGTGAGAATAGTTGCAAGGGGACCTTTGAAGGGAACACAGGTAAAGACTCTTGTCTACCCCGGATTCCCTACCGATATGCAGCCACAAATTACGACGCTTCTCGCCATCAGCGACGGGACAAGCATGGTAACTGAGACTATTTTCGAAAACAGATTTAAATATGTCGATGAGCTTTCTCGAATGGGTGCAAGAATTAAAGTAGAGGGTAACACCGCATTTATCGAAGGTGTTGATAAGCTCACCGCGGCAACTGTCTGCGCGCCTGACCTCCGTGCCGGCGCAGCACTTGTTATCGCAGGTCTCATGGCGGAGGGCTACACTTTCGTCGAACAGGTCAACCACATCGAAAGAGGCTACGAAGCACTTGAAGCAAAGTTCTGCGGACTCGGTGCAGACATGATTCGTGTTGATTCCGATGACGAGGATTCAATCAGAAAGTTCAAATTAAGAGCCGTATAACGCAAAATAAGTGATTTCCCGCCGCCCGCCGGGCACGGCGGTTAATATTACTCTGCACACCATGTGCAGCGAATTACCAGATTGGAGGTTTGAAATGGGAGTTTTACAGAGATTTAAGGAGATCATGTCAGCAAACATCAACGCAATGCTTGATAAGGCAGAGGATCCGGCAAAGATGATCGATCAGTGCATGAGAAATCTTCGTGAAGACCTTGGAAGGGTTAAAGAAGAGACCGCACAGGTTATGGCTGAAGAAATTCGCTGCAAGAGGATGCTTGACGAGTGCCAGAGTGAAATTAACAAGATGCAGCAGTATGCTATCAAGGCTCTCGAAAGCAACAATGAGGACGACGCAAGAAAGTTCCTTGAGCAGAAGGCAAGCCTCAACGGCAAGCTCGCCGGACTCACAGAAGCCTACGAACTTGCACACACCAATGCAACAAACATGCATTCTATGCACGATAAGCTTGTCAGCGATATCGCAGAGCTTGAATCAAGAAGAGAAACAATCAAGGGCAAGCTTGCAGTTGCAAAGACTCAGGAACGCATCAATCAGATGCAGTCCTCAGTTGACAGCGCAAACAGCTCTATTGCAAGCTTTGAGCGTTACGAAGAGCTTGCCAACAAAAAGCTCGACCAGGCTAACGCAATGGCACAGCTCAATGCAGGCACTCCCGATGCTGAGCTTCGCGACCTGAAGAAGAAATATGCAATGGATTCAACCGTTGACGATGAACTTGCAGCATTAAAGGCAAGTCTCGGAAAGCAGTAATCTTATGAGATTTCAAAGAGAGCTGATTGCTTCAGCTCTCTTTTTTTTCGGCCGTTTATCATGTCAATGCTTTTCCTGCGGCATAATGCATGCGGCAGACTTTTATTTTTCTTCTTTACATTATAATATTCTATGATATACTTGTAATGTACCCGAAAATTTGTTCGTGTTGTTTTGAGGAAAGGTACTATGGATCACTTTGTTCTTCATTCTGAATTTCAACCGACAGGCGACCAGCCGCAGGCAATCAAAGAGCTTGTTGACGGCTTTAAATCAGGGAACCAGTTTGAAACACTCCTTGGTGTTACGGGCTCGGGCAAGACTTTTACGATGGCGAACGTAATCGCAGCTCTTAATAAGCCTACGCTCGTGCTCGCCCACAACAAGACTCTTGCCACCCAGCTTTACGGTGAATTTAAAGAATTCTTTCCTGAAAATGCCGTCGAGTATTTTGTATCCTACTACGATTACTATCAGCCGGAGGCCTATATCCCTTCGACTGACACCTACATCGAGAAGGATTCCTCAATAAACGATGAGATTGACAGGCTTCGCCACTCTGCGACAGCTGCGCTTGCCGAGCGGCGTGATGTTATCATTGTTGCAAGCGTTTCATGTATCTACGGTATTGCCGCACCCGAGATCTATCAGGAGATGACGCTCTCGCTCCGCCCCGGAATGAGCATCGACAGAAACGACGTTCTTCACCGCCTTGTAGATCTGCAGTATCTTCGAAACGACATGGACTTCCACCGCGGAACCTTCAGAGTTCACGGCGATGTTGTGGAGATTTTCCCCATTGCGGCAAACGACTATTCCTACAGAATCGAGTTCTTCGGAGATGAGGTTGACAGGATCTGCACCTTTGACCCGCTTACGGGAAACGTCATCTCAACCCTGTCTCACATCATGATATTTCCCGCATCACATTACATCGTTCCCGACGAACAGATGAAGGTTGCCCTTCGTAGAATTGAAGATGAGCTTGAGGACAGAGTGAAATTCTTCAAAAGCGAGGATAAGCTTCTTGAAGCCCAAAGAATCAGGGAACGAACCACTTTTGATGTCGAAATGCTTCGTGAAACCGGAATCTGCTCCGGTATTGAAAATTATTCGATGTACCTTGAAGGTCTTGATTTCGGAATGACACCCTACACGCTCATTGATCATTTCAGAAATGATTTTCTTCTGATCGTTGATGAGTCACATATGACGCTTCCTCAGGTCAGAGGCATGTACAATGGCGATCAGGCAAGAAAAACTGTCCTTGTCGATTACGGCTTCCGACTTCCGTCAGCGAAGGAGAACAGACCTCTTCGCTTCGAGGAATTTGAAGACAGACTCGATCAGGTCATGTTTGTGTCGGCAACCCCGGGTACCTATGAGGCTGACCATGAGCTTCTCAGGACAGAACAGGTCATCCGGCCGACAGGACTTCTTGACCCCCTTGTTGAAGTACGACCCGTTAAAGGTCAGATCGATGACCTGATTTCAGAAATAAGCAAAGTAACCGAAAACGGCGAAAAAGTACTTGTTACTACGCTCACAAAACGAATGGCCGAGGATCTGACGAAGTATCTTTCGGAAGTCGGAATCAGAGTCAAGTACCTTCACTCCGACATTGCAACCTTTGAACGCTCCGAGATAATCAGAGACATGAGGATGAATCTCTTCGATGTTCTTGTGGGCATCAACCTCCTGAGGGAAGGTCTTGATATCCCCGAAGTCAGCCTTGTCATTATTCTCGATGCAGACAAAGAGGGCTTCCTTCGTTCCGAGACCTCGCTTGTTCAGACTATCGGACGTGCGGCAAGAAATGTCAACGGACATGTAATTATGTATGCCGATAACATGACGGATTCCATGTCTAAAGCAATCGGAGAAACAGACAGGCGCCGCTCAATTCAGCAGCATTACAACGAAGATCACGGTATCACTCCGAAGACCATAGGGAAAAAGGTTCGCGAGCTTGTGACAATCAGCAAAAAGGTTGAAGATGAAGTCATCAGGCCCGGCAAGGATCCGGAATCGATGAGCATTAAGGAGCTTGAAGAGTACGGAAAGCAGCTCACCAAGAAGATGAACAGGGCTGCTGCCGACCTCAATTTCGAGGCTGCGGCCAAGCTTCGCGATGAACTGATGGAGGTCAGAAAGCTCATATATCATACAGAAACAGAGGAATCACATTTTCGATGAAAAAGATAGTATTACAGGAAACCAAAGACATAAATGCCCCGGGCAGACCGATTAACCTCCCGCCTGACATGGCACAGCACTACATTCGCATCAGAGGTGCAAAGGTCAACAATCTGAAGAACCTCTCGATTAATATCCCCAGAGACAAAATGGTTGTACTCACCGGCCTTTCGGGCTCGGGAAAGTCCTCTCTTGCCTTTGACACAATCTACGCCGAAGGCCAGCGCCGCTACATGGAATCACTTTCCTCCTATGCAAGGCAGTTCCTCGGACTTATGGACAAGCCCGATGTGGAGAGCATCGAAGGTCTTCCTCCCGCTATTTCCATCGATCAGAAATCGACAAACAAAAATCCGCGGTCGACAGTCGGAACCGTTACCGAAATTTACGATTACCTTCGTCTTCTATATGCAAGAATCGGAATCCCGCATTGTCCAAACTGCGGCAAGGAAATCAAAAAGCAAACAGTCGATCAGATGACCGATGAGATTATGCACCTTCCCGAAGCCACAAAGATCCAGCTTCTCGCGCCTGTAGTCAGAGGACGCAAGGGCGAGCATGTAAAAATCTTTGAGCAGGCCAAGCGAAGCGGCTATGTCCGTGTTATCGTTGACGGCAATCTCTACGATCTCTCCGAGGAAATCAAACTTGAAAAGAACAACAAACACAACATTTCCATCGTTGTCGACAGACTTGTAGTGAGGTCCGGTATCGAAACACGTCTCACAGATTCAATCGAGAATGTCCTTAAGTTAAGCGACGGTCTTCTCGAAGTCGATGTCGTAGGCGGAAAACCTTTAAGCTTCAGTCAGAATTTTGCCTGCCCCGACTGCGGAATCAGTCTTGATGAGCTTGAGCCGAGAATCTTTTCCTTCAACAATCCTTTCGGCGCCTGCCCCGAGTGCAACGGACTCGGGTTTAAGCGTGACTTTTCCGAGCAGCTGATTATTCCCGACACATCATTAAGCATTCTTGACAAGGACTGCATTGCTGTGAACGGCTGGAAGTCCGCTCACAAGGAGGACAGTTGGGCGTACAGTCTGTTTGACGCTATCTCAAAAGAGTATAAGATCGATCTTTCCGTTCCATATAAAGATCTTTCCGAGGAAGCGCGAAGAATTATTCTTTACGGCACACAGGGAAGAAAGCTGAAGGTCCATTACACAAGCAGAATCGGCGACAACATCTATCAGACTGCGTTTGAAGGGCTCTTCCCCGATCTTTCAAGAAGATACCGCGAGTGCTCCGAGTCTGCACGCGCCGAGTACGAACAGTTTATGGTTTCAACACCTTGCAGCTCCTGCGCCGGAAAGAGACTCCGTCCGGAATCTCTCGCTGTTACTGTCGGCAATCAAAACATCGCAGACATTACCGAGATACCGCTCGGTGAGATGAAGCTCTTCCTTGACGAACTGACACTGACGCCGGTTCAGCAGCAGATCGGAGGACTTGTCCTCAAGGAGATCAAGGCACGCCTCGGTTTCCTCATCGATGTCGGCCTTGACTATCTGACGCTTTCCCGTGCCACGGCCTCTCTTTCGGGCGGTGAGGCTCAGCGAATCAGACTCGCGACACAGATCGGGTCGGGACTTGTCGGAGTCGCCTACATTCTCGATGAGCCCAGCATAGGACTTCACCAGAGAGACAACGACAAGCTTCTCGCATCACTCAAAAGGCTCAGAGATCTCGGAAACACACTGATTGTTGTCGAACACGATGAGGACACGATGCGTGCGGCGGATCAGGTCATCGACATCGGCCCCGGTGCGGGATCGCTTGGGGGTGAGGTCGTAGCCCAGGGAACTGCTGAAGAAATTATGAAGATCCCGGAATCGATTACCGGACGCTACCTGAGCGGCGAGCTTTCTATCCCTGTTCCCGAAACAAGAAGAACCCCAAAGGGGCACCTTACTATTAAGGGAGCGCGTGAACACAATCTCAAAAACATTGATGTTGACATTCCGCTTGGCGTCATCACCTGCATCACCGGTGTTTCAGGGTCGGGAAAAAGCTCGCTTGTCACGGAGATTCTCTACAAGCAGCTTTCCCATGATCTTAACAGATCGCACGAAATCTCAGGCGACCACGATGCCATTCTCGGGATTGAGCAGCTTGACAAGATCATCAACATTGATCAGTCACCCATAGGAAGAACTCCAAGGTCAAATCCTGCCACCTATACCGGTGTCTTTGATATGATAAGAGATCTCTTTGCATCTGTTCCCGATGCCAAGATGCGCGGATATGCAAAGGGGCGCTTCAGCTTCAACGTTAAAGGCGGCCGATGTGAGGCGTGCTCCGGTGACGGTATCATCAAGATTGAGATGAACTTCCTTCCCGATGTCTACGTTCCCTGCGAAGTCTGCGGCGGAAAACGCTACAACCGTGAGACTTTGGAAGTAAAGTACAAGGGAAAAAACATTTACGATGTCCTTGATATGACAGTTGAAGAGGCGGTGAGATTCTTCGAGAATGTGCCCTTCATCAAGCGAAAGATCGATACGCTCAATGATGTTGGTCTTTCCTACCTGAAGCTCGGTCATCCTGCCACTGATCTTTCAGGCGGTGAGGCACAGCGTGTCAAGCTTGCGACAGAACTCAGCAAGCGCGACACCGGAAAGACGATTTACGTCCTTGACGAGCCGACAACCGGCCTTCACTTTGACGATGTCAAAAAGCTGATTGGAATCCTTCAGCGTCTGACAAAGGCAGGCAATTCGGTAGTCGTCATCGAGCACAATCTTGACGTTATCAAAACGGCGGATTACATCATTGATCTCGGACCCGAGGGCGGCGAGCGCGGCGGTACAGTCATCGCGACCGGAACACCCGAAGAGGTTGCAGCCAATCCTGCTTCGTTTACGGGACAGTATCTGAAAAGGATACTTGACAAAAAGACACCCTGATTTATGAACTCACAAAAGATGTGCATTCAAATTCGCACAGATTGGAGAATATATGGAGAATCAGTTCTATGCAATGCTCTCCCGAATGAAATACATCAATCGCTGGGCATTGATGCGAAACAGCTACACCGAAAACATAAGCGAGCATTCCCTCGAGGTTGCCATTCTCTCGCACGCCCTCTGCGTAATCGGAAACAAATACTTCGGCAAGAACCTTAACTGCGAGAAAGCGGCACTGATTGGAATGTTCCACGATGCAACGGAAATCATCACAGGCGACATGCCTACTCCGGTCAAGTACCTCAACAGGGATATAAATATCGCCTACAAAGACATCGAAAGCAGATCTGCGACGCATCTTCTCAGCATGCTTCCCATCGATCTTCGTCCCGAGTACAGCGATGTCTTCTTCAAGAATCCGGAGGATGCCTACGAGTGGCTTCTTGTCAAAGCTGCCGACAAACTTTCCGCCATCATCAAGTGCAAGGAAGAGCTTAAGATGGGTAATCTCGAATTCGGAAACGCAGAGAAAACCCTTTCCGAATCCCTCGACGACCTCGGACTCCCCGAAGCCGACTACTTCGTTAGCAACTTCCTTCCTGCCTACGACCTTACCCTGGACGAACTAAACGAAATGTAATTGAACCGAAACGAAATCATCGGTGCATGTTACGTTGTTCTTGCCGTCGCGCTTGCCATCGAGGAGTGCCTCGTAGGCATCATCGATGAGATACGAAAGTGCGTCGGCATCCTCGGGGATGATTGTTGAAACTCCGATGCTGACTGTGACGTAAGGATTACATGAATTACGCCCGGTCGGAATGTGCGCCGCTTCTACGGCGCCGCGGATTCTTTCTGCGAGTGCCAGACACTCCTTCGGGGAATTCCCGTTGAGTAATACGATGAAACGCCCTCCAATCATTCGGCAGATCAGGTCTGTGCTTCGCGCTGAAGTGGTCCGGATTATTCCTCCTATCTCTTTTATAAACAGATCCCCGTTTTGCGTTCCGTAGAATGTGTTTATACTGCAAAGATCATCAATGTCAACAAGCAGAAGAGACATCGTTCTCTTCTTTCTGGCTGCCTCATCAATTATAGGTGCCGCCATCTTCTCAAGTCCGCTTCTGTTATAGAATCCCGTCAACGGGTCGCGACTGACCGTTCCTGAATACGAAGAAAGACGCTCCTTAAGGGACTGATTCTCCGCCGTCTTCTGATAGTATACTCTCGAAGCTGCAAAAAGAAGTGCGTTATAAATGCAGACACAAGCGATTCCCGACAGACCCGTTCCGGTCTTTATAAGAAGAATGACCGCAAAGACGACCTGGGTAAAAAAGAAATAGGCCTGCTCCATAGGAGAGAAAAGCGGAACGAGAATCAGGACAAGAGAAAAGACGCCGTAGCTGAGAAAGCTGCCGTTTAACAACATATCTGCGTAGATAAGGTAAAAGAAATAGACACAATACAGTATCCAGAAGAGTCTGAACGGGAGCTTGGACGAAACAGGCTCCTTTAATCGAAGCAGAACTCTTGACAGCAAAGCAAATCCGACACAAGATGCCAGATAAATCCAGGATACAACCGTCAACAGCCCTGGAACCTCTGCCCGTGCATCCATGCAGGCAATGAGAATAACAAACAGAACAAAAACACACATTCCGAGCGACACAAAAAAGATCCGCGTCAGATTTGCCCGCAGTATATGTGAATTAGACGATGTATCTGTTTTAATTACATTTACCATTTCTTTCAAAACGAACACCACCCGCAGTACTTAGAGACACCTTGCCTCCATCACATATATCTATCGGCATTTTTCGCTATTATCTTTATGTCAATGTTATTCGCAAACAAAATGTGCCGGACCATTACGGTCCGGCAACAACCTGTTGTGTATCAATCTGTTTTTGATGCTTCCGCTTTTTCCTTTGCTGCGCGTGCTGCTTCCTCTGCTTCCCTTCTGGCCTTCTCAAGAAGATTTTTCTCCTCCTGTTGACGCTGATACTCTCCGAGCGCGTCGTTGAGACCAACAATCTCCTCTGGAGAGAGAAGATAGTCTTTGTTGATTGCCGGAACAAGCTCGCCATGAACGCTGAAGATTGAAGACACATAATCGGTCCCCGCACTTGATGCAATCTGCGGAATAGTTTGTGCTGTTCGAAGATCGATTTCGGCTATTTCACTCACGGAATCAATTCTGAACCCGATTACTCTCTTTCCTATCTGCACAAACACATTCTGGCAATCCGATTTTGCACCGGAAATGCAGAATTTGGCAGCAAGATCATAAACCGGACAGGCCTGCCCCCGCAACGAAGCAAGCCCTATAAAGTTTTTGGGAAGACCGTCAATCCTCATCAGATTGCCCTCAGGTTCAATCGTAATAACATCAAGGCTGTTAAAGCCGAAACGCTGTCCGCCCAGAGAAACAATAACGTATTTTGAGTACCCCATCTCTTCTACCTACCTGTGAATCCACTTTAAATATGCATTGATAAAAGGATCTAAGTTTCCATCAAGAACACCCTGCGCATTTCCTATCTCTGTGTCTGTTCTGTGATCCTTGACAAGAGTATAGGGCTGAAGCACATAGGAACGAATCTGATTTCCGAAGTTGATATCCTTGACTTCGCCTCTGATTCCCGATTCCTTGTCAGCGTTTTCCTGCTCTTTAAGCAGATACAGCTTCGCCTTGAGCATCTGCATGGCCTTGTCCTTATTCTGGAACTGAGATCTCTCATTTTGGCACTGAACAACAATACCTGTAGGAAGGTGCGTGATTCTGATAGCGGACGAAGTCTTGTTTACATGCTGACCGCCGGCACCGCTTGATCGGAAAATATCAATCCTGATATCATCATCGTTAATCTCAACACCCATGTCTTTTTCGATGTCGGGCATAACATCACATGAAACGAAAGATGTCTGGCGTTTGTTATTTGCGTTAAAAGGCGAAAGACGAACAAGCCTGTGAACGCCTTTCTCAGCCTTTAAGTAACCGTAAGCATGCAAACCGTTGACCTGCAATGTAACGGACTTGTAGCCGGCCTCATCGCCTTCAAGAAAATCAATAAGCTCTGTTGTGAACCCCTTCTTGTCGGCCCATTTCTGATACATTCTGAAAAGCATTCCCGCCCAGTCACAGCTTTCGGTGCCGCCTGCACCGGCATGAAGTGTCAGGATTGCATTGTTCTCATCGTACTCGTCACAAAGCAGTGTCTCAAGCCTTAATGTTTCAAAGTTTGTCTTGAAATCCTCGAGCTCGGCCGCAATCTCATCCACCATAGTATCATCGTTTTCCTCATTGGCTATGTCAATGAGGTCGAGCATATCCGCATGCTGATGAATGAGAGCTTCGTACTCGGAAATTACATCCTTCAGATTTTTAAGCTCCTTCATCGCGGGCTGTGACCTTTCGGGGTCGTCCCAGAATCCGGGCTCTTCCATAATACCCTCTAATTCTTCGACTCTCAGCTTTTTACTAGCGAGGTCAAAGTGAATCCCCCACTTCTTTTAGCGGCCCTGTGTAGGTGCCAAGTGTGTACTTGAACTGATCAAGAGCTACCAATTTATCACTTCCTTATAAATTATTTCAATCACTTCCCGCTGCTGCGGAGGCAGAATTGAACGCCTCTCTCTTCAGCCGGGTTCAAGCCCCGGCAAGGACAAGCATGTCTTCTTACTTTTAATCGTACTGACCGTTTCCGCGGCAGCACTGCTTAAACTTCTTTCCCGAACCGCAAGGGCAGGGATCGTTCGGCAGAACCTTCTTGTTGGCACGTCTCTTGGGAGCGTGTGCAACAGTGTCATCCCTGTTGGTACCTGTTTCCTTTGCCACCTGTTCACGTTCAACCTTGCGTTCTACCTGAACGCGCATCAGCATTCTG
>JAZLIL010000071.1:0-3896 GCA_045617405.1 Lachnospiraceae bacterium
TACCGAGCATATCAGACGTAAAGTCGGCAAGACCGGTAAATAATAATAGGAGGGTAATAAGATGGTTAGTAAGCAGGATAAGAATGCGCTTAGAATCAAGAAGCATCAGAGATTACGTAACCGCTTTGCAGGAACGGCTGACAGACCTCGTCTTTCAGTGTTCAGAAGCAACAACCATATGTACGCTCAGATTATTGACGATACGGTTGGTAATACTCTGGTAGCAGCCTCAACTGTTGAGAAGGCAGTTAAGGACGAGCTTGAGAAAACAAACAATATTGATGCAGCAGCTTATGTAGGTACACTCGTAGCAAAGAGAGCACTTGATAAGGGCATCAAGGAAGTAGTATTTGACAGAGGTGGATTCCTCTATCATGGAAAAGTACAGGCACTCGCTGAAGCAGCTCGTGAAGCTGGACTTCAGTTCTAATGGAAAGGAGACACAGATGAAGAAAGGTTTTATCGACCCAGCTAAGCTTGAGTTAAACGATAGAGTAGTAGCCATCAAACGTGTTTCTAAAACCGTTAAGGGTGGTCGTACAATGAGATTTTCAGCACTTGTAGTTGTTGGTGATGGAAATGGTCACGTTGGTGTAGGTCTTGGCAAGGCAGGTGAAGTTTCAGAAGCTATCCGTAAGGGTAAAGAAGCTGCACAGAGAAACATCGTTGAGATCGCAATCAATGAGAACAACAGTATCTACCATGATTACACAGGTGTTTACGGATCTTCAAGAATTCTTATGAAGACAGCTCCGGAAGGTACCGGCGTCGTTGCAGGCGGTCCTGTTCGTGCGGTAGTTGAGCTTGCAGGAATCAAGAATATCCGTGCTAAGTCACTTGGTTCAAACAACAAGACAAACATGGTTATGGCAACACTTGAAGGCCTTAAGGCTGAGAAGACTCCTGAAGAGGTTGCAAGACTTCGCGGAATCAGCGTTGAGCAGTTATTAGGATAATAGGAGGAGATTATTATGGCAAAGACATTAAAGATCGAATTAGTCAAGTCTCCTATCGGCGCTATCCCAAAGCAGAGAGCAACAGTAGAAGCACTTGGACTTACAAAGATGCACAAGGTAGTTGAGTTACCGGATAACGATGCAGTTCGCGGAATGATCTGGCATGTAAGACATCTTGTAAAAGTTGAAGAAATCTAATAGGAGGAACAGTCATGGAATTATCTAATTTAAGACCGGCTGCAGGTTCAGTCCATAACGGTAACTTCAGACGTGGCCGTGGACATGGTTCAGGTAACGGAACACAGGCAGGTAAGGGTCATAAGGGTCAGAAGGCTCGTTCCGGAGCTCCGAGACCCGGATTCGAAGGTGGCCAGATGCCATTATTCAGACGTCTTCCTAAGAGAGGTTTCACAAACATCAATACAAAGGAAATCGTCGCAATCAATGTATCAGCACTTGAGTGCTTAGAGGACGGCATCGACGTTACACCGGAAGTACTTCTTGAGGCAGGCATCATCAAGCATGCACGCGATGGCGTTAAGATTCTTGGTAATGGTGAGCTCACAAAGAAGCTCAACGTAAAGGCTTGCGCATTCTCACAGAGTGCAAAGGCTAAGATTGAAGCAGTAGGCGGCACAGTCGAGGAGATCTAATATGCTGAAAAAAATTGCAGATGCATGGAGAATCGAAGACATTCGTAAGAAGATTATCTTTACTTTCATTATGCTTTGCGTAATCCGTTTCGGATGTAACCTTCCGATTCCGGGAGTAAACACAACTTACTTTGCTTCATTCTTCGCTTCACAGACAGGTGATGCATTCAATTTCTTTAATGCTATGACCGGTGGTTCATTTGAAAGCCTGAGCATCCTTGCTCTTTCAATCACACCGTACATCACAAGTTCAATTATTGTTGAACTGCTCACAATCGCTATTCCTGCGCTCGAAGAGATGCGCAAGGAAGGCGAAGACGGCAGAAAGAAAATCATAAGCATCACACGTTATCTTACGGTAGCCCTGGCACTCATTGAGTCAATTGCCATGGTTGTCGGATTTGGTAATCAGGGTCTTCTGGTTCACTATGACTTCTTCAGTTGCATAGTAGCCATTGCGACCATGACAGCAGGTAGTGCATTCCTTATGTGGATTGGTGAGCGTATCACAGAAAACGGTATTGGAAACGGTATCTCAATGGTACTCCTTTTCAACATCATTTCCTCATTACCGGCAGATATCAAGACTATTGGTGAGCGTTTCCTTACAGGAAAGTCTGTAGCAGTTAAGGTTATCGTCCTTATTATCATCGTAGCAGTTGTAGTTTGTCTCGTTGCTTACGTTGTACTGCTTCAGGATGCTGAAAGAAGAATTCCGGTTCAGTATTCAGCAAAGACTGTTGGACGTAAGATGCTCGGCGGACAGGGTTCATCCATTCCGCTCAAGGTTAACACATCAGGTGTTATCCCGGTTATCTTCGCTTCATCAATTATGTCATTCCCGGTAGTAATCGCACAGTTCTTTAACGTTGATTATTCAACCTTCGGCGGACAGATATTACTCTGCCTCAGCTCAAACAACTGGCTCAGACCGGGCAACATGATTTATTCAGTAGGACTTATTCTCTACATCTTCTTAATCATTGTATTTGCATACTTCTATACATCGATTACATTCAATCCGTTAGAGGTTGCCAACAATCTTAAGAAGCAGGGCGGCTTCATTCCGGGTATCAGACCGGGAAAGCCAACCAGCGATTACCTGAATAAGATTCTGAATTACATCATTTTCATCGGAGCAATCGGACTTCTTATCGTAGCACTTATTCCGATCATCCTTTCAGGAATCTTCTCACTCAGCCGTCTCGGCTTCCTGGGAACATCACTTATCATCATCGTAGGTGTTATTCTTGAAACAATGAAGGACGTAGAGTCACAGATGCTCGTTAGAAATTACAAGGGATTCCTTAACGAATAATCCCGGAGGCGATTTATGAAGATCATAATGGTTGGTGCACCGGGCGCAGGCAAGGGCACACAGGCAAAAAGAATCGCAGAAAAATATGGTATACCGCATGTCTCAACCGGCGACATCTTCAGAGCCAATCTGAAGGAAGGAACAGAGCTCGGTCTTAAGGCTAAGGTCTTTATGGACAAGGGAGCTCTGGTGCCGGACGAGATCACGATAGGAATGCTGATGGACCGTATCCATCAGGCAGACTGCAAGGACGGATACGTACTTGACGGTTTCCCGAGAAACATTCCGCAGGCAGAGGCACTCACAAAAGCCCTTAGCGAGGCAAATGAGTCCATGGACGCAGTTGTTGACGTAGACGTTCCGGATGAAAACATCATGGACCGCATGTCGGGACGCAGGACCTGCAGGAAATGCGGTGAAGGATATCATACAAAGTACAATCCACCCAAGGTTGACGGAATATGCGATGTATGCGGCGGCGAGCTGTATACCCGCGATGACGATCAGCCGGAGACAGTCAAGAAAAGACTCGTTGTATACCATGATCAGACCCAGCCGCTTATAGATTACTATACAAAGCAGGGTATTCTGAAGAGTGTAGACGGCACTCAGATGATGGAAAAAGTATTTGCTGATATTGTTAAGATCCTTGATAGCTGTGAAGAAGCAGTTCTTAAGAAGCTGGAGGATTTAGATGGTAACAATTAAATCAGCAAGAGAAATCGAACTGATGCGTGAGGCGGGCAGGATACTCTCGGAGACGCACAATCGCCTTAAAGAGTATGTAGTGCCCGGCGTCACCACCGGTGAGATAGATCGCAGGGGAGAGGAAATCATCAGAAGCTATGGCTGCATCCCTTCATTTCTGAATTACGAAGGCTATCCAGCCCCGATATGTACTTCAGTAAATGATGAAGTGGTTCATGGCATTCCGAACAAGAAGAGAGTTCTTCACGAAGGAGATATCGT
>JAZLIL010000072.1:0-8566 GCA_045617405.1 Lachnospiraceae bacterium
TCGTAAAGCATCCTTTTACGGGTGTTGATTACGTACAGTATTATAAAGATCTTATCCTGAGTGAGAATTGTGAGGTTGAAGTCATTCTCGCAAATGACTGCCGCACTATCCTCAGCTACACAAAGAATGTTATTACCTGTGACATCCACACTCGTGCAAGAAGCAAGCGTCTTCTCAAGGAGAACGGCGGAATCAGGATTCTCGGTCTTGACGAACTTATGACAGCAAGCGTTGACGGCTCAGGCTTCAATTCGAAGTACGGTCTCCTCGGCAGCAACAAGGCTACAGAGGACAAGATTAAGCTCTTCCCCGAGGATGGTCAGCCCGTAGTTGATTATATTCAGTCAGAGATTTTAAAGAGAACAGGTAAGCACGTTGAAGCCATGGTATACGGCGACGGTGCGTTCAAGGATCCTGTCGGAAAGATCTGGGAGCTTGCAGATCCCGTTGTTTCACCTTTCCACACAAAGGGACTCATCGGCCAGCCCAACGAGGTTAAGCTCAAGTACCTCGCAGACAACGATTTCGCAGACCTTTCGGGCGACGCCCTCAAGGATGCCATCTCCGATTACATCAAGAAGAAGGACGAAGACCTCGCAGCGAATGCAGGCAAGGATCTTGTCGGCGATATGGTTTCCCAGGGAACAACACCCCGCCGCCTGACAGACCTTATCGGATCCCTCTGCGATCTCACAAGCGGCTCCGGCGACAAGGGCACTCCCTTCATTCTCGTTCAGGGCTACTTCGACAACTACACAAAGTAATTGCATTTCCAGGGCTGCCGTTTTACGGCAGCCCTTTTTTGGTTTTTGCGCATCCGGCGGGCGCCCGCAGGCGGCAGGTCAAGGTGTTACGCACAGGGATTTGAGACCGGTCGGAATCTCTGTGCCCGGTCACCGAAACGTGACAAGAAACGGAGCAAATCGGGACGGGACGCTTCCCCTGCGAGGACTTGCATTTCAGAAAGAAGTACGATATAATCAAAACTTGATAGTTTGCGGATATGGTGGAATTGGCAGACACGCCAGATTTAGGTTCTGGTGCGCGAGCGTGCAGGTTCAAGTCCTGTTATCCGCACTTTGGGGATATCAGGTGGTATTTCCTGTTATCCGCACTTCGGGGATATCAGGCGGTATTTCCTGTTATCCGCATTTTCGGGATATCAGGCGGTATTGCCTGTTATCCGCATTTTGGGACGTCAGCGGGGATAACCGGTACTGAATTTACCGGTTCGGATTGCGCACGGCCCACCACGAATCACGAAAAGGAGTTCAGTCCATCTATGGATGACGGCAGTCGAGCGGCAATACCATTTATTATTGTACTTTTTCTTTTATCCGCGTATTTTGCGCTGACTGAGACGGCGCTTTCGTCGGTGTCGAAAAGCAAGGTCAGGCTTGCTTCCGAGCGCGGCGACAAGCGTGCTCTGAAGGTTCTCTATGCACTCGATAATTTCGAGGATGCTATCACTACGCTTCTCATATGCACAAACATCTGTCACATTGCCGCAACATCCCTGATTACGGTCATCGTTACGCGCACGTGGGGCATGACGGCTGTTACGCTCAGTACAATCATCACGACAATTGTCATGTTTTTCGCGGCGGAGATGCTCCCGAAGAGCATAGGCAAGAAGTCGGCCGACAAGGCAATTCTCGTGTGCGCCGCACCCCTCGTGATGCTTATGAAGATCCTGAAGCCGCTTACGATCCTCCTTGCAGGTATAGGAAAGCTTACGCTTAGGGTACTTCCGGGAGAGCAGGAGCAGACCGTCACCGAGGACGAGCTGTACGACATCATTGAGGACATGGCAGAGGACGGCGCCATCGACGAGGAGCGGGGCGACCTCATATCGTCTGCGCTTCAGTTTGCCGACGTTACGGTCGATTCGATTCTGACGCCGCGTGTTGACCTGGTGGCGCTGAATGTCGACGAGGCTCCGGAGAAGGTACTCGAGATCGTACGCGAGCAGAATCACAGCCGCATTCCGGTGTTTGAAAACACGATTGACAACATCGTGGGCGTTCTTTCAATACGTAAATTTCTCAAGGCATATATAACCCTCGGGCGCATTCCGTCAGTCCGCAGTCTTCTCGACACGGTCTACTATGCGCACCAGTCGAGCGAAATCGACGAGCTGCTTAACGAAATGAGCAGGCGCAAGCAGAATATGGCGGTCATTCTCGACGGCTACGGCGGTACGCTCGGCGTGGTCACGGTCGAGGATATTCTCGAGGAGATTGTCGGTGAAATCTGGGACGAGGACGACGAGGTGAAGGAGCCTGTTGTCGAGCTTGCCCCCGGCACGTTCCTTGTTGCGGGTGACGAGACCGTCAGCGATACCTTCGAGTTCATGGAACGCGAGATTCCGGAGGTGGACGACGACCGCTTCACGAACCTCCTCATGTCCGACTGGTTCTGCGAGCAGTTTGTGAATCTCCCCGCGCGGGGCGATTCCTTTGAATATGAAGGACTCCGGTTCAGTGCCGATGAAATTGAGCATAACAGGATACTGAAAATACGGGTAACAGTGCAGAAGGACGGTCTCAAGGAATAGTGAGAAAAGAGCTTCAGGCGAGCGGTCTCAAGGGACAGTGGGAAAAGAGCTTCAGAAGGACGGTCTCAAGGGGCAGTGAGGAAAAAAGCTTCAGGAGGACGGTCTCAAGGGACAGTGAGAAAAAAAGCTTCAGGCGAGCGGTCTCAAGGGATAGTGAGAAAAGAGCTGAATGCTTTGTGATGAATAACCCGGCCGCAATAGGGAGATATAATGGCAATAGCGTTAGTTACAATAGGAATAGTGTTATGCATCGCACTCTCTGCGTATTTTTCTGCGGCGGAGATGGCTGTTTCGTCGTGCAATATGGTACGCCTCGAAAACGAGGAGAAGGCCGGAAACCGCGGCGCAGGCCTTGCGAGAAAGCTTGCGGAGAACTATGATAACACGCTCAGTGCGATTCTCATAGGAAACAATCTTGTAAACATTGCAGCCTCATCACTGACTGCAGTTCTTGTAATTCTTCTTACCGGATCCGATGCGCTCAACTGGGTCGGAACCGTGATTGTGACGGTTCTCATCATCATATGCGGCGAGACAATCCCGAAGATTGCGGCGAAGAAGTATGCCAACAGATTTTCGGCTTCCTGCGCTGGCGGAATCACGGCGGTGTCATTTATCGTGAAGCCCATCATTGTGGTCGTTGTGGCGATTACAAATCTTATCACAAAGCGGCTCGATACCGGTGAGCCGGACGCAGAGGAGTCCGTCGAGGAGCTTCAGTCCATTATCGAGGCGGCCGAGGACGAGGGAGTTCTTGACAGGGACCGCACCGAAATGGTACAGGCTGCGATTGATTTTTCTGAAATCTCGGCGTCCGAGGTCATGACGGCCCGCGTCGATGTTCTTGCCATTGATATAAACGACTCCCGTGAAGAAATCATTTCAAAGGCTCTTTCAAGCACCCACAGCAGGATGCCGGTCTACGACGGTAGTATTGACAATGTCATCGGAGTCGTTCATCTGAATCATCTTCTGAAGGTCTTGAGCGGTGCAGCGGGTCAGCAGGGAGGCGCTGCAGGAGGCGTGAGCGGTGCAGCGGGTCAGCAGGGAGGCACTGCAGGAGGCGTGAGCGGTACGGGAGAATTGCAGGGCGGTGATGCAGGAAGCGTGAGCGGTACGGGAGAATTGCAGAGAGGCGCTGCAGGAGGCGTGAGCAGCGCGGGAGAATTGCAGGGCGGCGATGCAGGAAGCGTGAGCGGGGCAGCAGCATCGCAGGATGATATTGCTGAGAGTATCCGCACTGTCATGATGCCGCCGGAGTTCGTCTACAAGACCACGAAGCTTCCGGTAGTGCTTAACGGGCTGAAGAAGGCCCGCCAGCATCTTGCCATCGTCACGGATGAGTACAGCGGAACGCTTGGTGTCATCACTATGGAAGATGTGCTTGAGCAGATTGTCGGCGAAATCTGGGACGATACGGACGAAATAGAGCAGGAAGTAGTTGCGAAGGACAACGGCACACTCGAGATTGATGGTGACATGACCATCTCCGACTTCCTCGAACTCATGTCGATAAGCGAAGAGACCTTTGATTATGAGAGTGAGACCGTCGGCGGCTTCGTTACCGAGCTGAACGGCAGCTTTCCGAAGGTCGGCACGACTCTTAGCTTCGAAGGAATCACAATACGCGTTCTCGAAATGGACGGCCTGCGTGTCGAAAAAATAGCCGCCAGCCGGTGACGGACGGTGCCGGAACAAGGTTTCAAAGACCGGAGGGGGCAGTGCGCATGCAGATGTCAATTTCGGCACCTTGACCTGACACCCCGCAGCATCGTGACGGATGGAAATCATATGAAAAGACCTGACAGATTTACGTTAACCGAATATCTTGTTTTTGCTGCGATTACGATCGCGGTCATGGTGCTGTGCATCTGCGTCGGAAGCGTCAACATCCCGGCGGCAGACGTTTTCACGGCAGTGAAGTGCGGTATCACCGGGACTCCGATTCCCGCCGAAGTCACACTTGGCAGCATTATCCTGAGCATCAGAATTCCGCGAGTCCTCTGCGTGGCCTTCACCGGCGCGGCCCTCTCCGTGAGCGGTGCGGCAATGCAGGGTCTGCTTCGCAACCCGCTCGCTGACGGCTCTACCCTCGGCGTTTCAGCAGGCGCGTCCCTCGGCGCTGTCATTACGATTGCGTTCGCCGGTTCGATTCCGATCCTTGCGACAGCCGGGACCATGTTCATGGCAATGCTGTTCGCTTTCCTGTCGCTCGTCCTGATTCTCAGCCTTTCATATAAACTCGATTGTTCACTCTCAACCAACACAATCATTCTCGTGGGCGTGATCTTCTCGATGTTTGTTTCAAGCATTCTGTCGCTCGTCACCACGTTCGCCTATGACAGGGTCCGCAGCATCACGTTCTGGACAATGGGCAGCCTCTCGGGCAGTACCTATCGCGAGGTCCTGATCCTGCTCGTCATTCTTGTCATTTTCGGTCTGATAATCATCTCAAAGGCTCGTGAGCTGAACGCCTTTGCCATCGGTGAAGACAACGCCAGAAACATCGGCGTCAACATTCGCCGGGTCAAGCTGGTTATTCTCGTGAGCGTGTCGGTCATCATCGGTGTGAGCGTTTCTATCGGCGGCACAATCGGCTTCGTCGGCCTCGTTTGCCCGCATATGGTTCGCCTGATTGTCGGTCCGAACCACCGCCGCCTCCTCCCCGCCTGCGTCTTCGGGGGTGCAGTGTTTCTGATGCTTGCCGATCTCATTGCGCGCGTGCTTCTCGCTCCGCTCGAGCTTCCAATCGGCGTTGTGACGTCATTCATCGGCGCAGTCCTGTTTGTCTGGATTTTCTATACATCACGGAGGAAGGGCAATGCATAAGTTTTTCGGCAGGAATATAAACACAATCAGCGTGCAGCAATCCCTATCAAACAAGTCAGGCCCTGAGTCAGCGGAAAAGGGAAGCCGTGGCATGGCATCACCGGAAAAGGGATCAGGCCTTAAGTCAGCGGAAAAGGGAAGCCGTGGCATGTCATCACCGGAAAAGGGATCAGGCCTTAAGTCAGCGGAAGAGGGAAGCCGCAGCATGTCATCACCGGAAAAGGAATCATGCCCTGAGTCCGCGGAAAAGGGAAGCCGCAGCATGGCATCACCGGAAAAGGAGATGCTTCGCGTTACAGATCTCGGAGTGTCATTTTACGGAAATGCGGAGGTTGTGAAGGGCGTCAGCTTCAGCCTCAAAGAGGGAAGCTGGCTTATGATTGCAGGCCCGAACGGTGCCGGAAAAAGTACTATAATAAATGCGATTTCGGGGAGCACCGCTTATACAGGGGAGATTCTTGTCGGCGGGCGTCCTGTTTCTTCTTTCAAACCGTCTGACCTTGCGAGGGAAGTCGGAGTTTTGGCACAGAATCACAGTGTTTCATATGCCTACACAGTAAGAGAGGTAGTCAATCTCGGTCGCTATTCCTACGCACCGGGACTTTTCGGCGGCGGCGATGCGGGCGGAAGGGGCGCCATTGACGAGGCAGTTGCTCTCACCGGCATCGAGGGAATTCTCGACCAGAACGTTATGACGCTCTCCGGCGGCGAGCTTCAGCGCACCTTCCTTGCGCAGCTTCTTGCTCAGAATCCGAAGATTCTCATGCTCGACGAGCCCACAAATCATCTTGATCTCAAGTACCAGAAGCAGCTTTTCGAAATCATGACAAACTGGCTCAAGGTGCCCGGACGTGCCATTCTCGCGGTTGTGCACGACCTTTCGCTCGTCCGGAGGTTCGGCACCGATGTGCTTCTTCTGAACAAGGGCAGCGTTGTCTCCTACGGCACTCCGGACGAAGTCCTTCGTCCCGACAGCCTTGCCGAAATCTACGAAATGGACGTCTATAACTGGATGAACACGATGTTCTCCCAGTGGAAATAGCCGCGCCCCGGAAGCCGGATGTCACCGGTGGCGCACAGAGGCAGAGGCTTTGGAAGTTCCCCCGCCCTGTGCACTTTCGAAGTCCTACCGAAAAGCCCCGCCGCCCCCGTCCGTGGGGCGCGTCTTGAAATCTCTTTCGTTTCGTGATATACTATTTTGGTTGACACACATCGTGAAGTACGAATGGAGGTCATGCCATGAAAACGAATTATCACACCCACACATACAGATGTCACCATGCCAAAGGCACCGAGGAGGAGTACGTCGCATCAGCGGTGGAGCAGGGTTTCGAAATTCTGGGGATCACCGATCATTGCCCGCACCCGGACCAGCGTAAGAATTACTCGATGGACTATGACGATCTTGGTGAGTACATCCAGGCACTTCAGGATGCCCGAGAGGCATATAAAGACCGGATCGAGGTTCATTTCGGGCTTGAAGCAGAGTGGATTCCCAAATATGCATCTTACTATGACAAGCTGCTGAGCTCTACAGAAATAGAATATCTGATTCTCGGCCAGCACTACTATTTTTCACAGAACAGCAGATTCTACAACGTCTTTAATATGATCGGGACAAAGTCCTTCCCCGACTACGCGAAATTCGTGGTTGACGGCATGTCAACGGGACTTTTCAGGTTCATCGCACATCCCGACATCATCATGCAGACCCGGGCGCCCCTTGACAACAATTCGAAGGTCGCACTTGATATGATTCTCAACGAAGCCGTGAAGAACAACTACATTCTCGAGTTCAACGGCGGCGGCTTCAGACGTGGAATCTTCGAGTTCCCGGAGGGGGACCGCTACCCGTACCCGTACACGCCGTTCTGGGAAGAGGTCGCAAAGACCGGTCTGCGCGTGGTAATCGGCTCCGACGCCCACACGCCGCTGCAGCTCTACGATGAGGGCGTGCAGACAGCGCACCGCGTCGCCGCAGACCTCGGCCTGAACGTCATCGAAAGGCTTGAATTCTGACACCCTTGAAGCAACTATTCACGATCGGAAACGGTCGTTTTGGAGGCCAACATATGAAACGCGTTTATCGGATTTTGTTTACTGCAGTGCTCGCGCTCGGCGTTGTCGTGCTTTGGCACGGAACCGGTGCAAAGGCGGCGGGCGAGTACAAAATGAACAAGAAGAAGCTCACGCTGTCGGTCGGAAACACCGAGTACCTGAGAGTCGTGAAGAAGAAGTCAAAGTCGGCGTCTGACGACTATGATGACGACTACTACTGGGGACATTCCGAATACTGGGAGACTTCGGACCCGAAGATTGCCGAGGTCGATTCGTACTCAGGATATGTCAAGGCAAAGACGCCCGGCCAGTGCACCATCACAGTTACGCGAGATGACGTGAAGTACAAGTGCAAGGTCACGGTCCAGGCAAACAACCTGACAATCAACACGATAAAGGACGGCTCCACGACGCAGGACCAGAGAAACACCGTTGTTCTCTATGTCGGCGAGACGATAAATGCAAAGGTCAACGCATCCTCCTACAGCGTGCGCTACTATGATTACGATGTCTACAAGCAGAATTCCGACGAGTACGTTTACAGCGCTTTTTATATAGATGAGGACTGGGACGAGGACGGTCTTTTCGAGGTTGAGCCGAGAAAGGCCGGCGACTACGACATCGAGTTTTCGATTACGGCGTCCGACGACAAGACGTATACGAAGATCCTCAAGGTCAGTGTCAAGGAGTGCGGTCTTGATGGCACCGATTTTGCGATTGCGAAGAACCGTTCGCTGCAGCTGCCTCTCAAGAACGCAAAGCTTCTGAGCATCAAGCTCGACGTGGACGACACCGATGAGTTCGTTGAGAAATACGGAAAACCCTGGGATGAGTTCGAACCTTTCTATTTTGACTGGTTCAGCGACTGGACAAGGGTTGAAGCGTATATGGCGGAGTCCGAGCAGACCATTGATGAAGTCATGGAGGAATTTGAATATGACACAACGGTGACGAAGCAGAGCGTTCAGTACGATCTCGCCGAGTGGAATCACCGTGATTTTGTCGCACCGTCTACCACGCCCACGCTGATTACGGTCGGAAATAACAACACGCTCTACGCCGGAAGCACAGCGGGTGAGGAGGAGATGGTTGTCGAGTACCAGACTGCATATGGCGAGACCG
>JAZLIL010000073.1:0-4745 GCA_045617405.1 Lachnospiraceae bacterium
GACCAAAAACGCAGAATGAATTTTCGTTCTGCAAAGAAGAAAAACGCAGGCGTAGCGGGCTACGTCAAGTTTTTCTGATGAAGCAGTAGGAAATTCAGGCAAGTTATTTGGTGTAGTTATTTGCAGGACGATGCACTAGTAGTTGCCTGTAGCTATGTCGTCCGTGAGGCGTTCAATGCCCGCACGAAGCTTCTGCCTCCGCTCATTAAGTCTGTGTGCCACCTCGACCATCTCCTTACGGTCCGTGAGTGCAAGTGTCTGCGAAAGCCAGATCTCGGGATCGTAAAGCTGAAGCTTTTTCAACTCGTCAAGAAGCTCACCCCTGTGAGAATCCATGAGAAATGCCGTTTTCTCCCTGCGCTTCTCCTCTTCCCTTGTCTTGATGTAAGCCTCCCAGAGCATTGTCAGCTCTCTTGCCGAAGTTACCTTATACTTGTCCATGACAAAATCTATCAGGTTTGTTGTGTTAACGTATTTAATCTTGATGCCGTTTTCAAGCTCCGTCAGCCTGTTCAGCTTTGCATCGCAGTCGGCTGCCACAAACCTTGCGGACCTGTCACCAAGGAATATGTAAAGAATGACAGCCAGTGAAGCAAGTCCTGTCAAAAAGAACGGGACTGCAAACGACTCGCCCGAGTACTTCTGTAAAAACAGAAGTGCTGAAAATGTAAGTGCAAGGAAAACAATGGCACCGACCGTGAGACCGCGAAGAAATCTGCGCTTCTCCTGAGCCGAGTCCTGCCTGTAGGTAAGCGACGCGCGCTCGCCTGCGAGCTTTCTTAAATCTCCCTCCACAAGCCTCAGATAGTCCTCATTCTTCTGAAGCGATTTGCAGTCATCGACAGCCTGATTTTCGTAGTAACCAAGGATACTGTAATGCCTGTCGTCGATAAGCTTCTCGTTTCCCGAAAACTTCCGGTTCTCCTGCTCTATGAGGTTAATCGCCGAAGCATGCGAGTTGATAATCTCACGCTCCTCGGGGGGCAGCTTTTCTATGACCTGGATGTCGCTTAGGTACCCCGTTACGACGCCGTACTCAAGCTTCATGTTTTCAAGATCCATTCCGGCCTGTTCGCGCGCTTCCTTACGTTCCCGCGCAATCCTCTGCCTCGTGATCTCCGGCATTTCGAGGTTTCCGTTGCTGTACGCAAGCGCCTCGTCAACCGTCATCCACTTGTATTCGGGCATTTCCTGTATTTTCTTTTTCTTGAATCTGTCAAATAATCCCATAGGGTATTCCGTCCGTCAACAGGTCAGCTGAGACCTTCTCTCCTGTAATTCTTCTTGAGTTCGTCGATTACGCCGCCAAACAGTGTTTCAAATTCAGTCATTCTCTCCTGTGAATAAAGCTGCTTCAGTCTTTCAATTTCCCTGAATCCCGGAATCTTCTCCGGTTCATTCTCCACATCAAAGACCGTGGTCACGATATCGTCGAAGAAAAGCCTTTCACCTGCATGAATTGTCAGTTCCTTGTTGTAATCATCCTCACGTCCGCCAATCTTTAATGCCAGGATGTATTCCTTGAGGCTTTCAATGTTTCCGTTTCTTTCATATGCCTCCTTAAACCCTTCGGCAGCGGCATCGTACATGCCGAATCTCATGCTGATGACACTCATGTTGTGGAGCATGTTGCCGTAATCGGCATCGGAAAGATCCATGCTGTCCTTTGAATACATAATGCTCCGGTACAGCGTAAATGCCTTGTTCAGTTCGCCCTTGTCAAGTGCCTTGTCCGCCCTGCGCTTGAGCCTGCCCATCCTGCCAAGCTCCGCGATCTCATCTATCTCGGCCAGAACGACCCTGACCTGTGCTTCCGAGTAGAGGTTGCACCCTCCGAGAAGCGCCTTTATAAGTTCTTTTGCGGATGCTCCTTCATATGAAAGGCGCGAAAGCGTTACGGCAAGCTCTGTCAGTCCGAGCTCATTTTCAATAAATGAAATCAGACTTTCCGAAAAGAACGATACTTCAATAAGGTCGACATTCCTGCCGACATAGTAGCACAGTTCCTCAATCGTATAGAGTCTTTTGTTTGTCCCCGTCAGCGAATAGGGTCTCGATGCCCTGTTGCCGATGCATTCAATAACTCTTGCCATTAGCTGCCTCACTTAGCTTCCTGTATCTTTTGCATGCTTGCCTCCCGGCTTTGTCCGCCCGCATGCACTGTCTCTTTTCTCACTGTTCCTTTGCATGCTTGCCCCTTGCCTTTCGGCCGCCCGCATGCACTGTCTCTTAGCTTTCAGTCTCTCAGCTTCCTGTGTTTACAAGTTTCTCCCAGATTCTGAAATTTCTCTCAAAGAAGTCTCCGAAGCCGATGTCTCTGATTGTAATAACCGCCGTGCTCTTGTCCACAAAACACGTCCTCACGTTCAGTCTCGTCACTCTGTCCTCGCCGATAAAGATACCGTCAAGCTTCATCGTTTCCGTGTACATCTCGTTTCTCATGGTGTTTCTGACCACGATATTCAGCTCGTTCGTATCCTGAACAATGATAGTGTTCTCGTTAATGATGTCTCTCCAGCTTTCACCGGCTCTGACAAGCTGAATCTGCCCTTCTCCGTCACGCCGCGATACCTTCAGAAAGACATCTGACTTTACGACGTCCTCACTCAGGTACCTGAACTCGTCGCCCTGTCCGAGAGCAAAAAGCCTTGCTGCGTAGCAGGCACCCTTTGTGTAAAGATTCTGTCCGCGAAAGACCTTTCTTCCCGAAGACAGTTCTCTGAACACGTCGTCGGCCCAGTTATTATCAAATCCGACTCCCGTAGCAAACACGGACGAGATAAATCTGCCCGTGAAAGCTCCCTTTATCACATTCCGGAAGCTGTATATAAGTCTTTCTATATCTCCCGACTTTATCTGTTCAAAGCTTATCGTGTCGGAAAGATCCATGAAATCCGTGCTCACGACAAGCGGAAGCTGCTTCTTTCCGAATGAAAGCCGGTAGTACCTGAGTCCTTCTCTTGAAAACTCGAAGAGGGCAACGTCATTTACCCAAATTTCCCTGTTCTGGCTGACAACGTAGTACATGAAGCTCTCCATGTGCGTCTGGATAGTAAGCCTGTCCTCGCCTATTCCCATGTTTGAAAATGCTGCTCTGACATTCTCCACAAGATTCTCATTCCTGACTTCAAGAGTGCAGACGACCTTGAGGATTTCCTCCCCTGTCTTCAACTTCAGTCCGCCAAAGATGAGTCTTAGAAACCTCTCAATCAGTCCGGCAGGAGAAAACCTTGCAAAGGTCTGTTCGAGTGCCTCATTTCTGATTCCTCGCGAAACAATCCTGTCAATGAAGAGGCAGCCATCATCTTTATTGTGAAGCATTGCGTCATCGCCAAAGAACCATTCGCCGGAACGGCGATTCACTGCCAGAGCCGTCGGGATTCTGAATTTTGCCTGATCCCTCATAATACCGAGAGATTCCGGCTGCCCTGCCGCAGAATTGTAAACGCTAAGCTGCGAGTAATCATCGCAAAGATCAAGTCCGACAATCATTGTTCTTGCCACCGGTCATTCTCTCCTTTCAAAAAGATCGTACTTCGCCGCTTTGCTCCCTGTCTGAAGCTTAATATCTATCTTCGTATCGGCTTGAATAATGCCTTTACCATATAATCCTTCTTAGCGTAGTTTTCAAGAAGCCTTATTGCTGCCTTGTCATCGTTCATCTCTCTTGCGGTAATGATCAGGTTGAGACTCCGATAGCCGGTCGCTTCATCTCCCTTCATTGCAGGCTCCGGACGTACCTGACAGCTCTCCGTAATCAGGCAGCGGTCCTCCCTGTCCTCGGAGATGTAATACTGAAGCGTTTCTCCGTAGAAGATTACGAACTCCTTGACAAAGATACCGTATCCGACGTTCTTCATTTCTTCCATGTGGAATCGACTGTCATGCACGGCATCCATGTTGTAGTGAATCATGACTCTGCACTTCGGATCTGATGCGTACTCAACATAGAACTTGTCCTTCATGGAAACAGGGATTCTGATTCTCTCGGGGAAATCCTTGAAGAACGGTAAAAGCATGCCCTTCTCCTCAAACATCTGAAGCTTATGTTCGATAAAGAGCACCTCTGACTCATTGAAATCACGTTTCTGACTCAGGTACTTCAGCATGGCGAGAGTGCAGATTTCACTCGGAGCGTAGCTGAGCTCCCGCTTCATAATATCAAACAGCTCCGCCTCAAGCGGCACTCCCTTGAGCAGCAGTTCATATGCCCTCCTGGAAAGGTATGCCGACACGATGAGCGTGCTCGTTGCGTGCTGGTAGTAGATTCTGAAAACGTCGATAACGTAGTTCATCCTGCTGCCCGTGAAAAGAAGCTGCGCCATCAGTCTCTCCTCAAACTCGGTTACATCGATGTCGGAATTTCTTGCGATGCACCACATGTCATACATAACCTCGCTCGGTCCGTTGTAGTACTCAATGAGGTACTTCATCACCGCCGGGCTCTGTTTTCTTCTGTCGAAGATGTACTCGGCCACCGGGATAAGGCTCGCGGTTTCTTCCTTCGGAAGCTCCGGAATCAGCTTCTCACACAGCCACAAAAGCTTCTTTACATCGACTCCGACAAAGCCGTAATACTTGATTGCAGTAAACGCAGCGCTGTAGAGTTCCCTGATAATCATAAGGTCAATAACGTGGCACCGGTCGCGCGCCGACAGTGTTGCGAGTTCTATTTCCGCAAGATGTTCCTCAAGAAGTTCGCCGTTCATTTCCTCATAGAAGAAGTCAATGAGCGCCAGCTCACA
>JAZLIL010000074.1:0-5223 GCA_045617405.1 Lachnospiraceae bacterium
CCGTTCTGAGCCTTCAACAGCAGGCGGTGATGAAACTGTCATCGGTTCCGCAACCTATGGTCAGGTATTTACCGTGATTGAAGAAACTGTCTTTTCAAAAGACGGAGACGACACCGAGTGGGTTATGGTGTTCGGTGAAGACGATGCCAATGGTTACATCTACAAAGAGTTTGTTGACACCAGCTACAACTGGAATAAAGCAGTTTCCAACAACATGCTCACAACTTCTTCGAACACTACTTCGCTTCGTGGAAAGATTGTTGCTGAAGCAGCAAAGCACATCGGACTTCGTTACGTCTGGGGCGGAGAGAGCCTTTCAAACGGTGCAGACTGCTCAGGTTTCTGCCGCGCCTGCTACAGAGCATGCGGTGTTGACATTAGTGATCTTGACAGAACATCCTACGGAATGGCAGGACAGTCACTCGGTAAGACTGTATCCTATGCCAATGCACAGCCCGGAGACCTTGTATTCTATGGTAATTCTTCAGGTCATGTTGATCATGTTGCAATCTATGCCGGCAACGGTGAGATTATCCATGAGAGCGGGCGAAAGGAAGGCTGCAAGCGTTCACCCATCAACTACCGCAAGGTCATCAAGATTAAGAGCTTCCTTGATTGATTGTTGACTTCGCTTATTAACCCGGTTAATATTATTGTATAATTTGAAGAAGACCGTTTATTTCGGTCTTCTTTTACATATCGATCAAATAATCACTTAGGGTAAAGTTTTTTGGCTCAATCACAAATTTTGTAGGATTTAGGGTTCCTCTCATAGCTGCGACGGCTCACAATCAGCAACTGCTCTTGAGTTCTTCGCCGCCGGGGTAATTACCCATCGCATAGCCTGAGGTTCATGTCAAGGCTGGCGGGCTGCTTAAAAAACCTAAAACGTTGAAACGTCAATCCCACGAAAAAAATGATTGACCTAAAATATTCTCAAAAAGCACCGGTTCAAATTTGAATCGGTGCTTTTACTATCATTTACTATCCTTTTATTTGACACTCAATTTGAAATGGCTATAATAGATATTGGGGTTTTGTATGGATTTAAATACAATATATGGAACAAATTGCACATGATGTTTTGGAGGATATAATGACTGAGATAACCAAAGATATGACACCAATGATGGTTGAATATCTTAAAACAAAGCATGAATATGAAGACTGCATTCTTTTCTACAGACTCGGAGATTTCTACGAGATGTTTTTTGATGATGCAATCGTTGCTTCAAAAGAACTCGAACTGACTCTGACAGGAAAGAGCTGTGGAATGAGCGAGCGCGCCCCTATGTGCGGAGTTCCGTTTCATGCCGCAGAGACCTACATCAGCCGCCTCATATCAAAGGGCTTCAGAGTCGCAATCTGTGAACAGGTTGAAGATCCGAAGCTTGCTAAAGGACTCGTTAAAAGGGAAGTAATCAGAATCGTCACACCCGGAACGAACCTCAATACTGTATCTCTTGACGAGCGAAAAAACAACTACCTGATGTGCGTGGCGGTTCTTGATGAAACAATAGGCATCTGTGCCGTTGATGTACTGACCGGTGACTTTTTTATGACCGAAGTAAATGACACAGTAAAGCTTTACGATGAGATAGGCAAATTCTCGCCGTCTGAAATTATCTGCAACAATGCCTTTACTTTTTGCGGTCTTGATATGGAGGAGCTGCGAGAGAAGAGGATGATTTCCGTTTACTGTCTTCCCGACAGTTATTTTGACAATCTCATTACAGATGAGATTATCCTCAGTCATTTTGGAGTATCAAGTAAAAAGGGACTTGGCATTGAAGAATTTCCGTCAGGTTCGATAGCTGTGGGCGCCATCCTTAAATACCTTTACGAAACGCAAAAAACCTCCCTTACTCAGCTTACTCATCTTTCTTCATACAAAAGTGGCAACTTCATGATGATTGATCAGGCAACGAGAAGAAATCTCGAACTCACAGAGACGCTTCGCGACAAGCAGAAAAGTGGATCACTGCTCTACGTTCTTGACAAGACAAAGACGGCAATGGGCGGAAGACTGCTAAGGAGCAGAATCGAACAGCCCCTCATTGACAGGAAGCAGATAGAAACACGTCTCGACGCGGTAAGCGAACTCCTTGAGAATCACATAACACGCGAAGAACTCCGGGAATACCTGAATGCCGTCTACGATCTCGAAAGACTTTTGGGAAAAGTGACGTACAAAAGCGCCAATCCACGCGATCTTTTAAGCTTTGCTTCATCTCTTTCGATGATTCCGCCAATCAGGACTCTTATCAAAGAGTTTACCTGCAGTGAACTAAAAAATGCCTACAATGATCTGGATGAGCTTAGGGACATATGCACGCTTATTACAGATGCTATTTACGAAGATTCGCCTGTTACGATAAAAGAAGGCGGCATAATAAAAACAGGGTATAATGAAGAAATCGACCTACTAAGAAACGCAAAGACTGAAGGTAAGAACTGGCTTGCCAATCTCGAGGCACGCGAAAAGGAAAGAACAGGCATAAAGAACCTTCGAATCGGCTACAACAGAGTCTTCGGATATTACCTGGAAGCAACCAATTCCTACAAAGGTAACGTTCCCGACGACTGGATAAGAAAGCAAACCTTAAGCAATGCCGAGCGATACACAACAGCTGAGCTTAAAGAGATAGAAGACAGAATCATTAACGCCGAGGACCGTCTGTTTTCTCTCGAATACAGCATCTTCAGCGAAATAAGAGATACAATAGCAGAAAATGTACTTAGGATTCAGAAGACCGCACACTGCCTGGCATTGATTGATGTCTACTGCTCGCTTGCACATGTAAGCTGTGCAAACAACTACGTAAGACCTGAACTCAACACAGGCGGAATCATTGATATTAAGGGCGGTCGTCACCCGGTTGTTGAAAAGATGCTCAAAGACAATACCTTTGTTGAAAATGACACGTATCTCAACAACGACGATCACAGGCTTGCTATCATTACAGGACCCAATATGGCAGGTAAATCGACATACATGCGCCAGACAGCACTTATTGTCTATATGGCGCAGATCGGGTGCTTTGTACCTGCCGTACGCGCAGATATCGGAATAGTTGACAGGATTTTTACACGTGTCGGCGCTTCAGATGACCTGACAAGCGGACAAAGTACATTCATGGTTGAAATGACGGAGGTAGCAAATATACTTAGAAATGCAACAAGAAATTCTCTTCTGATTCTCGATGAAATAGGCCGCGGCACAAGTACCTTTGACGGTCTCAGCATAGCCTGGGCAGTCATTGAACACATATCAGATACAATGAAGCTCGGTGCAAAGACACTCTTTGCAACGCACTATCATGAGCTTACAGAGCTTGAAGGAAAGCTCGAAGGTGTAAACAATTACTGCATCGCTGTAAAGGAACAGGGAGACACTATTGTATTTCTCAGAAAGATAATAAGCGGTGGTGCTGACAAGAGCTACGGAATTGAAGTGGCGAGACTTGCAGGTGTTCCTTCATGTGTTCTTGACAGAGCAAAGGAAATCCTAACGAATCTTTCGGAAAACGATGACAGGGAGCGAATCGGATCATGCATAAAAGCAACGCCTGTTTCATATACGGGTGTACAGATGAGTCTCTTTGGCAGTCCTGAGAATTCAGAAGTCATTAACACCATCGGAGAACTTGACCTTTCCGCTCTGACTCCGATTGATGCACTGAACACACTATATAAGCTTCAAAAAATGATAAACACCTGATCGGAGACCGTTTATGACAAAGATTAACATTCTAAGCTCAGATACAATTAACAAAATAGCTGCAGGAGAGGTTGTCGAACGTCCTTCAAGCGTAGTAAAGGAGCTTGTTGAAAATTCACTCGATGCAGGCGCAACATCAATCTCAGTAGAAATCCGTTCGGGCGGCATTAACCTCATCAGAATCACCGACAATGGCTGCGGAATAGAACGCGATGATGTAGAAAATGCCTTTCTTCGTCATGCTACAAGTAAAATCCGTACAGCTGAAGATCTCGTAAGCATATTAAGCCTGGGCTTCAGAGGTGAGGCACTCGCTAGTATCAGTGCAGTTTCAAAAGTCGAAATGATTACAAAGACGGCTGATGAACTTGTGGGAACGCGTACATGCGTTGAAGGCGGTATTGCATCGGAGCCCACCGATATCGGATGTCCATGCGGAACAACAATCATTGTTAAGGATCTTTTCTTTAATGTTCCCGCAAGAAAGAAATTTCTGAAAACACCTTCCGCCGAAGGAGAGAGAATCGGATCGATGCTTGAAAAACTCGCCTTGTCGCATCCGTCGGTCAGCTTTAAGTTTGTTGATGACGGTCGTACCTCCTTTTTTACTTCGGGAACTGGGAAAATAAAGGATGTTGTATACAGCATCTTCGGTCGGGAAATTGCCGCAAATCTGATTGAAATAAACTACAGTGATGACCTTGCCAACATATCGGGATACATTGGAAAGCCTTCGATACTTCGAAGCAACAGAAAGCTTGAAAACTATTTTGTAAACGGCAGATATTTCAACTCAAAGATTATTTCCGATGCGATTGAAGAGGCCTACAGACCGTACTCCATGCTTCACAGATATCCTTTCACCGTGCTTAATATTGAAGTTGACACCGCAAGGGTAGACGTAAATGTGCATCCTTCCAAGCTTGAAGTGCGTTTTGACAATGAGCGTTTCATCTACAACAGCGTACTGGCATGCATTGCGGAGGGGCTCAGCTTCAAGGATCTTATTTCATACAATGCCGTTTCAAAAGCAGTAAGTGCTGTGCCAAAAAACAGTGACACTGCTACGGAAGCGGCTATTATGCCTAAAAAAGAAAGTACTGCGCCAAAAAGCTGCGAAACTGATACGGAGGCAGTTAATATTAAAAAAGCAGTAAATGCTTCTCAGAAGAGCATTGATGCTGCTTCGGAAGCAATTAATATTCCAAATGCAGTAAGTGCTTCTCAAAAGAGCATTGAAGCCGCTTCGGAAGCAGTTAATATTCCCAAAACAATAAGTGTTGTTCCCAAAAGCAGTTATATTTCTAAGGAAGCCGCTGCACCGCCTGAGCCTTTTCTTGTAAGCAAAGCAAATGAATACCGTCAGCAAAGTCTTTTTGACACATATGAAGTAAAAGAAGACAGAAAGCTTGTTGAAAATGCAATAGAAGAGAATTCAAAGCTAAAGACTTTGAACGACGAATTTGAAGGCTACAGAATCATCGGACAGATTTTTAACACAT
>JAZLIL010000075.1:0-4206 GCA_045617405.1 Lachnospiraceae bacterium
GCCATATCTCCTATGGCGACGGAGGCCCGGAGGGTACATACGGCATTTCATCAGATGCTTATCAAAGCATCCAATCATCAAGAATCTTTTTTATCATGTACGTAGTTGCTGTCTTTCCCTTTGTTCCGGTTACGCCGATGACCTTGAGCTTTTCGGAGGGATTATTAAACCAGACAGCCGCAAGTCTCGAAAGAGCCTTCCTTGAATCAGCCGTTTTGATAACGGTAACACCATCCGGTCCGGAAATGTCCCTTTCACAGACAACAGCCGTAGCTCCCGCCTCACAAGCCGCCAAAGCGTACTTGTGACCGTCAAAGCGGGCTCCCGTGATACACACGAAGAGTGACCCTTTCGTTACCTTTCTTGAATCATACACCAGTGATGTAATCTCAACATCTATGCTTCCCCGCAAAATATCAAAGGGATAATCCGCAATTAATTCGTATAGCTTCATTATCAGACTCTCCTGATCATTCCCGCCGCGAGCCTGTCGTAGAGGGCTTCATATTCCTTCACGGACGTATTCCATGAAAAATCCTTTCCCATCCCGCGCTCTACTATGTTGTTCCAGCTGCGCCTGTGGTTAAAGTAAACACGCTTTGCATATTCCACAATAGCAAGCATCTCATGAGCATTGTAATTTGCAAATGAGAAGCCTGTTCCCTTATGCCTGTACTCGTCGTAAGGCTCAACCGTGTCGCGAAGTCCGCCCGTTTCTCGAACAATCGGCACCGTTCCGTAGCGAAGCGCAATGAGCTGACTCAGACCGCACGGTTCAAAGAGTGACGGCATAAGAAAAGCATCGCATCCTGCATAAATCCTGTGTGCGCGTTCCTCTGAATACATGATGTTTGCGCAGACCCTTCCCCTGTACTTATTTTCATAGTACCTGAAAAGGTCCTCGTACTTGTCCTCGCCCGTTCCGAGAACGACAAGCTGAGTATCCTCACTGCAGATCTGTTCAATCACACACTCTACAAGATCAAGTCCTTTCTGTCCCGTCAGTCTAGAAACAATTCCGAGTACGAATTTCCTGTCATCCCTCTCAAGACCGAGTTCATTCTGAAGGCTGTGCTTATTCTTGACCTTCTCTGTTCTGAAGCTCAAAATGTCATAATTTGCACCGATAAAAGCGTCATTTGTGGGATCATACTCGCCATAGTCAATTCCGTTAAGGATTCCGAAAAGTTCATTCTTTCTTGCATTAAGGAGTCCGTCAAGACCTTCGCCGTAGTATGGCATCTTAATCTCTTCCGCATAGCTTTTGCTGACGGTTGTAATACAGTCTGCGTATACGAGACCACCCTTCAGAAGATTGGCGCACCCGTAGGCCTCGAGCTTATCGGGCATAAAATAGCCGGGATTCAGTCCCGTGATATCCATCATCTTCTGCTTGTCGCAAAATCCCTGAAATTTCAGATTGTGGATTGTCATCACGGTTTTGATTCCCTTATAAAATTCATCCTTTGAAAACATCTCGCACAAAAAAACCGGGATAAGTCCGGTCTGCCAATCATTACAGTGAATGATTTCGGGCTTGAAGCCGATAAGAGGCAGACAGGCAAGAACGGCCTTTGAGAAGAATGCAAACTTCTCCGCATCGTAACCCATATCGCTGTAGGGAGCAGGTCCTGCAAAATAATATTCGTTATCAATCAGATAATATGTAACGCCATCAGCCTTTTTCTCGTAGACGCCCACATACTGCTCTCTCCATGCAAGATCGACCTTGATGCTTCCACGGAACTTCATCCTCGTAAGTACCTTCTTATCCATGCACAGGTATTTGGGCAGAATAATCCTGCAGTCATATTTCTTTTTGTCAATGTAGCGGGGAAGTGACCCGATTACGTCAGCAAGTCCGCCCGTCTTGATAAAAGGAACCGCCTCTGATGCTGCAAAAAGAATGTTCATAACAACCTCCGTCTATTTCTTCATCTCATCAGCAAGAGCCTTTAACTCCCTTGCATTTTCAATAACACTGTCGGTAATCCTTGCTCCGCCGAGCATTCTTGCAAGCTCACCGGAAACCTCATCTTCACTTAGTGTCCTGATATCTGTCTGAGTCGTAAACTCATCACTGCTTTTTTCGATGACGTAATGATGATCCGCCATGCCTGCAATCTGAGGGAGGTGCGTAATGGCAATCACCTGACGCGTCTTTCCTATCTTCCACATCTTCTCGGCAACCTTCTGCGCTGTCCTTCCGCTGATTCCGGCATCAATCTCGTCAAATATCATGGCGTCGATGTCATCTGTGCCGGCAAAGACTGTCTTTACCGCAAGCATTATTCTTGAAAGCTCACCGCCGGACGCCACCTTCGTAAGTGCCTTTCGTCCTTCACCGACATTGAGGGATATAAAAAACTCGCACTCATCACGCCCGTTCATCCTGTAACCGTCTTTTTCATCAAATTCGACCGCAAAATCAACATGCGAGAAATTGAGTTCTCTCATCTCACTCACTATTCTTTCGGAAAGAACTGCTGACGCTTCCCTTCGCAGCTTAGTAAGCATTGCTGCACTCTTATCGTATACGGATCCGACTTTTTCAAGCTCTGCCTTAATCTTTACGGCGCGTTCCTCGCTGTCAGAAAGAAGTGCAAGCCTCTTTTCCGACTTTTCGGCATAATTTTTAATTTCTTCAATGGTTGATCCGTACTTGTTCTTTAGTCCGTTAATAAGATCAATTCTTTGCTCAACCTCACGCAGTTCTTCTTCGGAATCCTCCATTCCCTCAATATAGGCTGTCAACTCTCTTGTAAAATCACTGACAAGACTTTCCTCATCGTAAAGCGATTCGGTAAGTGCCTTAAGCTCATCGTCAAGATCCCTGACCGACTCAATCTCCCTGATGGATCTTGCAATCAGATCCGATACACCGTCATCGCACATAAGCTTCCTTACAACACCGAGGCTCTCGCAAATCCTTGACGCTGCCGCAAGCCTCCTGTGTCTGTTCCTAAGTTCCCCGTCTTCTCCTTCGCAAAGGTTCGCCTCGTTAATCTCCCTTACCGCAAATTCGAGAAAAGAGATTTCTCTTGCCCTTGCCGCCGGATCAAGTTCAAGCTCCTCAAGTTCCTTCACAAGTAAACCATACTTTCCTGAAACCTTAGCGACCTTTTCCTTTGCCTCCTTTAAATTCCCAGAAGGAAGCATAATTCCCTCTCCGAATCTGTCAACGAGTTCAAGATGTCTCGCCTTGTCAAGAAGCGAATGATTCTCGTTCTGCCCGTGAATGTCTATCAGAAGCGATGACAGTTCCCGAAGCACTGACACCGTAGTCGTCTCACCGTTTATCCTGACAACGCTTCTTCCGTTATCCATTATCTTCCTGCTGATAATAATCTCTTTGCCATCTGCCGGAAGATCAAGCTCTCGAAGCCTTTTCACCGGTTCTTCACCGGACGCATCAAAGACCAGTTCAAAAAGAGCGTAATCCCTGCCCTTTCTAATCGCATCCTTTGAGATTTTTGCACCGAGAGCTGCATTAATGGAATTGATCAGAATTGACTTTCCTGCGCCTGTCTCCCCGGTCAGGATATTAAGCCCTTTCTCAAACTCAATCTCAACCTCATCGATTACAGCAAAATTCTTTACATGAAGACTATGTAACATGACTTCTCCTTTCGGCGTCTCTCCGAACACCGTACCTATGATATCATATCATAAAACTGCCAAATATGATACATCACATTTGTCGGAATTAGGCTAGAAAAATCCGGCAGCAAAAATGCGTGGATGCTTTTACCGCTTCCGCTTTCCTGCTGCCGGCTGTACTGTATGCAAAAAACTACTGTTTTTGGCCTACAAAGAGCGTACCGACCTTTTCTCCGTCCATAATCCGCTGTACTACCGAAGGATCCTTGCCGTTTGTTACAAGTGTATCAATGCCATGTGAGGTCGCAAGCTGCGCTGCCTGAAGCTTCGTCTTCATACCGCCCGTACCTCTTCTTGAACCTGCTCCGCCTGCAAGCTCGAAGACCAAATCATCAATCCTCTCAATTCTTCCGATAAGCTTTGCCTCCTCGCTCTCACGGGGATCACGATCGTAAAACCCGTCAATATCAGACAGAATAATAAGTCTGTCAGCGTTGCAAAGAACCGCAACGATTGCTGAAAGCATATCGTTATCGCCGAATATTTTCTCGCTTGACTCAATCTCGGTATAGCTCACGGAGTCATTCTCATTGACGATGGGAATGA
>JAZLIL010000076.1:0-5070 GCA_045617405.1 Lachnospiraceae bacterium
GGTTGCTGCACCTACTCTGATTACTGCTACGCCGCCTGCAAGCTTTGCAAGTCTCTCCTGAAGCTTTTCACGATCGAAATCCGATGTGGTCTCAGCAATCTGTGCTCTGATCTGGCTGACTCTTGCAGCGATTTCATCCTTGTTTCCCTCGCCGTCAACGATGATTGTGTTGTCCTTCTGAACCTTAACAGACTTACAGCGTCCAAGCTGTGCAAGTGTAACCTCCTTGAGGTCAAGTCCGAGTTCATCAGAAATAACCTGTCCGCCTGTAAGAATAGCAATGTCCTGAAGCATAGCCTTTCTTCTCTCTCCATATCCGGGAGCCTTAACTGCTGCAACCTGGAATGTTCCACGAAGCTTGTTGATAACGAGTGTTGTGAGTGCCTCACCCTCAACTTCCTCAGCAATGATGAGAAGTCTTGCGCCCTGCTGAACAATCTGCTCGAGAACAGGAAGAATCTCCTGAATGTTTGCAATCTTCTTATCTGTAATGAGGATGTAAGGATTGTCAAGGTTTGCTTCCATCTTGTCCATGTCTGTTGCCATGTAAGCCGAAATGTATCCGCGGTCGAACTGCATACCTTCTACGAGGTCAAGCTCTGTCTTCATTGTCTTTGACTCTTCGATAGTGATAACGCCGTCCTTTGAAACCTTATCCATTGCATCGGCAACAAGCTCGCCAACCTCTTCGTCACCTGCCGAAATAGCTGCAACCTTTGTGATCTGCTCCTTGCCGTTAACCTTTGAGCTCATCTTTACAATCTGCTCAACTGCACAATCAGTGGCCTTCTGCATACCTTTTCTGAGAATGATGGGATTTGCACCGGCAGCTAGGTTCTTCATACCTTCTGCAATCATTGCCTGAGCAAGAACTGTTGCTGTTGTTGTTCCGTCACCTGCAACATCGTTTGTCTTTGTTGCAACTTCCTTAACAAGCTGGGCACCCATGTTCTCAAAGATGTCCTCAAGCTCGATTTCCTTAGCGATGGTAACACCATCATTGGTGATCATGGGAGCACCATAGGACTTATCAAGAACAACATTTCTTCCCTTAGGTCCGAGAGTTACCTTAACTGTGTCTGCTAATTTGTTAACGCCTGCGAATAAAGCTTCTCTTGCATCTGCGCCGAATTTAATCTCTTTCATATTAAAAACCTCCCGAATTAATCCTTAATGATTGCGACAATGTCGCTCTGACGAACTACTGTATACTCCTCGTCACCAAGCTTAACCTCTGTGCCCGAGTACTTGGAGCAGATAACCTTATCGCCGACCTTAACCTGCATTGCAATTTCCTTGCCGTCAACCATACCGCCGGGGCCTACTGCGATAACCTCTGCCTGCTGGGGCTTTTCCTTTGCCTGTCCGGGAAGCACAATACCCGACTTTGTAGTCTCTTCTGCTTCAAGCTGCTTAAGAACAACCTTGTCTCCTAAAGGAATTAACTTCATAACCTTTCCCTCCTTAGTTATATCTCCGGTAGAACCGGTTTCTTTTTTCTTTTTTGTTAGCACTCATTCATTCCGAGTGCTAACTACAACAGATACGATAACACCCTTATTGTCTTTTGTCAATATAAAAAGCGAAAAAGAATTCCGATTCACTTTGCTGAATCGGAATTCCGGGAATTTCACAACGCTATTTCTCTGCTGCCTTCTTCATTTCGGCAACCAGCATTTCCTTGACATCACGTGCTCTGTTCTTCAAGGCCTCATTGGCACCCGGTGCAGTAATGACACGTGAGATGTTTCTGCTTGCCTCATCATAAAGTCCAAGCCTTCTTGCAAGCTCACCAACCAGATATGTGACAGTGTATTCATCCATTCCCGCCATCGGGAAGTTCTCCTTGGAGAATCCGTCCTTAAAACCTGCAAAGGCAATCTTCTCGTACTCCTTCTCTTCCTCCGCAAGCATTGCCTTAAGCTTTGTGTCTGCAGGTGAATCGGAAAGAGATTCAGCGAAGGATCTTGCAAGCCATGAAAGCTTCAGACCGCAATAGGCCTTCTCACTTGACTTTCCCTTCTTGACAACGGTGCTGACAAGAGCAAGCTTGTAACGTGCCATTGCCTCCTGATAGCTGTAAACAGGTCCGTACTCCGGAAGACCCTTAAATGTCTTTGAGATTGCCTCCTTAATAAGCTTGCACTGAAGACTCGACAGCGGTGCGAAATACTTTGTCATGCAGCCGTAACCGCAACGCGGGCAGACCACAGTATCGTACTTTGTACTGTCGACACTCTCGTAGACAGGTCTCAGATCAGAATCGCTTTTTCTCAGCTTATTCTTTCCGGTCTTTACTACCTTAGAAGTAAACTGCTTGTCGCAGCAGGGGCACTTGTAGCTTTTTTCATAGACGAGATCCTCTTCCCTAATCACAACAGGTGCCGCCACAGCGCCTGTCTCCTGTTTCTTTTTTGCTTCTTCGTCAGAAAATATCTCGAGTCCGCTCAGATTACCAAGTCCCAGTGACTCAAGTCCAGAAAAAATATTAGCCATCATAACCTCCCACAAACGTCACCTGCCATATACCTGCAGGGACTTTCAAAACCGCAAGTAATATTGTAACATACACGTTCCCGATTGTGAAGTATCAAAATCGCCTGCACCGGAAAACTGCCGCTAAAAATCAACACTACTCATAATATATCTGTCCGTCAATAACTATGTAGTAACGTCCGTTTGCCTTGCACTTAGCCTTTGTTGACTCAACACTGCTGTTAAAGTACATGAATGTGTCGGGTACCACGTGCTTCCCGGCAAGAACCTCCTTTGCGCACCTGATGCTGTTTGTCATGGCGGCAAAATGCCAGGTATCGGCGTAATCGCCAAGGTGCTTGTAGATATCAAGTGCCTTCTCCATTGAATTGACGCTTGAATAGGCCGGTGAAAACTGGACTCCCCACTTTCCCCCGGGACCCTTGTCGTAAATCACTTCCTTAATGGTTCCGACATGTTTCCATGCACCCTCATCGTACATTCTGTTAAGAACGACGTTTCCGACAGCCTTCTTTCCTTCATCACTGATGCTTCCCGCTTCACAGTAGATGATGCAGGACATATACTTCAAATCCTCTCTTGTGAAATTGTCGCTCCACTTTGCCGCATCAACCTCTGTTTCATCAAGCTTTCCGCCAAAAAACAGCGCATCAAGATTGTTTCCCGTCAGACTCGAAAGCGAACTTTCCGTCACCGGTGCCGCCTTTGCGGTTACACAGCTCATCATGCACATGAATCCTAGGATTAATAATGAAAACAGAAATACTTTACTCTTTCTCATGAGACCTCCTTGTCGGCCTCCCATCAGCACCGGCAATTTTATTTCATAAACCGCAATACATCCCAATGCCGCAAGGCATCAACAGCAATACTCAGTCTGATAACCCTATTCGAAAAAACAGACTGTTTTTACTATATACGAAAAAACCGTCAAAACATTTTTTAGTTTTGACGGTCTTACAGTCGAGGTGACAAGATTTGAACTTGCGGCCTCTACGTCCCTAACGTAGCGCTCTAGCCAAACTGAGCCACACCTCGAATTATTCGGACCAACCACTCCGGTCAGTACCAAAGCTGCTAAGCAGATTTGAACTGCTGGCCTCATCCTTACCAAGGATGCGCTCTACCGGCTGAGCTATAGCAGCATTGAAAGCTAATATGTTGCTTGGCTCTCAAGTCCGAAAGCTATGATAACACATGGGGCTTTCTTTTGCAACCCCTATTTTTAATTATTTTCCGAGCGGTAAAAAAGTTCCAAAATACGCTGCTTATTTGCATTCTACTTGTGGGCACCGCCTTCCGATAGTCTCTGGCGTACGATTTCATATGCCATAACTCCCGCTGCAACAGAAGCATTTAACGAATCAATATCACCCTTCATCGGAATCGATGTGATAAAATCACAGTGCTCTTTTACAAGTCTGCTGACACCCTCCCCTTCATTTCCGATTACAAGTCCGATAGGTCCGGTGAGCTTCTGATTGTACATGATCTCGCCGTCCATATCTGCACAGACAAACCAGAGACCTTTTTCCTTGAGTTCCTCGATTGTCGAAACTATATTGGTCACCTTTGCAACAGGTGTATAATTCAACGCCCCTGCCGAGACCTTTGCCACAGTCGCAGTAAGTCCGGCCGCGCGGTGTTTGGGAATTACAACTCCGTGTGCTCCGCAAAGATTTGCCGTTCTAATGATTGCGCCAAGATTGTGCGGATCTTCGATTCCGTCAAGAATGAATATGAAAGGCTCCTCTCCCTTCTCCTTCGCTGCCTCAAGGATGTCTGAAAGCTCCGCATACTCATACGCCGCAGCATACGCAATAACTCCCTGATGTGCACCCGTAGTACTCATCTGATCCAGGCGCTCTCTCTTCACGAAATTGACGACCGTATCGCACTTCTTTGCTTCTCTCAGAATAGTCCTAACCGGTCCGTCCTCGCAGCCCGCAAGAACAAAGAGTTTATCAATCGTCTTTCCTGACCGAAACGCCTCAAGAACGGCATTTCTGCCTTCAATTGTCAGTTCTTCATATCTCATTTCTTCTCCGATCCGATTGCGTCAAGCCCCACTTTTATCAGGCTGACCGCCCGTTCCTGCCTGCCTGTCATATATAGCCAGCCAATCAACGCTTCAAGTCCTGTTGCAATCCTGTAATCGATAATGTCCGAATTCTTTGCCTTCTGAGAGCTCTTCACATTACGCCCGCGTTTATAGACATCCGTCTCTTCCTCCGAAAGCTGCTCACAGATTGTATGAAAGAGTTCTGCCTGCGCGGAAGCTCTGACAAGAGCAGTTGCCTTCCTGCTGAGGTCGCTCACATGCACGGTTCCTTGTTCTACAAGTGTCGTTCGAACAATGAGCTCATATACGCAGTCACCGATATAGGCAAGTGCCAATGCAGGAAGCTGACGAACGTCAGCCCCCTGCAAATCAAATGCGTTATTGACTTCATCCAAAAATGATCTATCCATACTCTTCTTCTGATATCCTGCCGCTTTTTCCGGAACACATTCCTTGCCGGATTACGTTTTACACAGTTTTCGGAAGACTCAGGCTCTGTGCCACTTGACGCC
>JAZLIL010000077.1:0-6255 GCA_045617405.1 Lachnospiraceae bacterium
ACCGCTTGGCCTCCGACTTCTCATATACCTTGAAAAGGTCTTCCCATTGAGCAATCTGAACAACCGGAGTTGTAATGTTGACACTCTGATTCAGTAATGAGGAAAGTGTTGTTGCTGCAGTTCCGAGACTGATATTGGAAACCTCACCGACAGCATCCTTTTCAAGATCAGAGAGTGTATCCTGGGAATTTGATGATCCGCTTGAGGAAGAACTCGGACTTCCGCCGTTCAATAAGGCGTCAATTTCATCCTGTGATAACATTCCGTCCATCGATTATTCCTCCCCTCTGATTATTTGCGAAATTTTAACGGCATACGCTTCGCCGGATGAACCCGGCAAGGCTGTAAATTTCCTGATATTTCCGACATAAACATCAAGCTCATCATTTATCTTAGTATTAAGCTTTATTATGTCGCCTTTCTGTATGTTGACAAACTCACGCAGTGAAATAGAGCTTCTTCCGAGAAATGCCCGTATCGGCACCATTGCTTTCGCAATTGCTATCTCAATGATGTCCTTGTAGTCTTCATCGGCAACGACCTTCATTGTTGAGTACCAATACTTGGTGTTCAGCTTGTCAATAACGCTTTCAAGAACTTCATACGGCAGACAGATGTTCATCATTCCCTCAACGGAACCAATCTTCAGGTTAAGAGTAATGATAGAAGCCATCTCATTCGGTGCAATAATCTGAGCAAACTGAGAGTTTGTCTCAATCCTGATAAGACGGGGTTCGAGCTTCACCACGTTAGCCCAGGGTTCCATCAAAAGGTTTGTTACTACGGTAAAAATTCTTTCGATGATAACAAGCTCAATTTCGGAGAAGTCTCTGCTCTTATCAAGCGGGACTCCCGCACCCCCGAGCATTCTGTCAACTATTGCATAACCAATGTTGTCGGCAAGTTCAATAATGATATTACCCTCAAGCGGCGAGAAATCAACGATTCCCAAAAGTACCGGGTTTGAAAGTGCATTTGAGAACTCTGAATAGACCTGTGCCTCAGAGTTCATTACATCTACCTGAACATTCTTCCTTAAGTAAACAGGAAGATGAGTCGAAAGCAATCTTCCAAAATGTTCAAAAATAATCTCAAGCGTTCTTAAGTGTTCTTTTGAAAACTTCGAAGGACGGTGAAAATCATAATTTTTGACGACCTTCTGATTGCTTTCCTTAATGTCGTCAGCATCGAGTTCACCACTGCTTAGTGCTGCGAGCAGATTGTCTATTTCGTTTTGAGATAAAACATCGCCCATTACACTCCTCCAAATACATGCACACCTTGATGTACATGTCGACGACGCCGGGTGCTCCTACTGGGCAATAGCATCGAGCGTACAATCAACGATCATCGTAGAATCAAACAGAGCCTGGATTTCATTGAGAATCTGCTTCTTGGTTGCCTTCCTCTTATCAACATCATTGAGCTCGGCAAGTGTCATCTGTCCAACGTTATTCATGACGATCTGCTTTATGTCAGGCTTGAGGGTTGCAACCATGACACCCTTAGCCTTATAGTCTTCGTGCGTTGTGTCTACCGTTACACTGAAACTGATTTCAGCGTAGTGACTCTTCGGATTCTCCTCGTTTGGATCGGCCTTCAGATTACATTTGATGCTGTCAAGTTCGACCTTTTCAATCTTAGTAATATCGTAAGATGTCTTCTCTTCGGTAGGTGATTCAAGTTCAAGCTCGACTATTGAAAGAATCTCGGTAATGAGCTTATCGGTTCTCTTTGAGTTGGGAACCACAAGGAAAAACATTACTGCCGTCAATGACAGATTGACAACCGTCAGTATCAGGATCAGCACAGCCAGCATATTCTTCTTCATGTTACACCTCCGCACACACTATCAGTCAGAATTCATCGAATTGTATATTCTGATTTCAATCCTTCTGTTTCTCGCACGACCCTCAGCGGTTGAATTATCCGCAATGGGATCGTACTCGCCTCTTCCTGTCCAGGAAAGCTTTCCAATGTCCAAACCGTTATTTTCAACAAGAAACTCTGCCGCAGCAATTGCACGCGCGGATGAGAGCATCTCGTTTGACTCAAACCTTGACGAATTCATCGGAACATTATCCGTGTGTCCGATAATGTCAATCCTGCTTTCAGGATACCTTGAAAGAATCTTTCCGGTCTTTCTGAGAATCAGCTCCGAATCAGACCTGATTACATCACTTCCCGAATCAAAGAGAACGGATCCGCTGATCAGAATTTCAACATACTTTCCGTTCGAATCCATCCCAACATCGAGATACCCGACAAGGCTCTGCTTCTCAACCTGGGCAACAACATCATCAAGCAGCTTTTTTGTTTCCTCGATGTTTGCCTCCGTAACCTTTTGCGCAAAGGACTTGTTATCCTTCTTTTCAGTCTCACCGCCTTTTTTTACCTGTTCGCCTTCCGTATCTTCCTTTGAACCGTAATCGGTGTAGTACTCGTCAACATCATTGAGCTGTGAAGTACCTACGCCAACCATGGCACCGTCTCCGATTGCAGTCTTTCCTGAATCAAAAATACTGAAATCGCTGTCGAACGAAGCAACTACCTGCTCCCACTTGTCCGCATCGGTACTTGACATGGCGAACAGCAAAACGAAGAAGCAAAGAAGCAGGTTCATCAGGTCGGAGAAAGTTGACATCCAGGCAGGTGACCCTTTAGGCGGATCTTCCTGTTTCTTTCTTGCCAAGTATCATCACCCCTCTTCCTGAGCGCCGTCACCACCGTTAGCCGCTGAGTAAGCGCTTCTCTTTTCAGGTGAAAGGAATGACTTAAGCTTCTCCTCGATAACTCTGGGGTTCTCTCCTGCCTGAATTGAAAGAAGACCTTCTACCATGACCTCCTTCATCTGAATCTCGGAATCATTGTTTGACTTAAGCTTTGTCGCAACAGGAGTACCGATCCAGTTCGCAAGCACGGAACCGTAATAGGTTGTAACAAGGGCAACCGCCATGTTAGGACCTACGGCATTAAGGTCATCCAGCTTTTTAAGCATGTTGATAAGTCCGATCAGGGTACCGATCATACCCCAGGCAGGTCCCATGGAAGCTAAGTTCTCCCAGAAACTGATTACATCCTTATGTCTTGTTTCAATGCATGAAAGCTCGGTCTCGAGGATGCTTCTGACAAGTTCAGGATCCGTACCGTCAACAATAAGAAGAATACCCTTCTTCAGGAACTCATCCTCGATGTTGGCAGCGGCCTCTTCAAGAGCCAGAAGTCCTTCCTTTCGTGCCACGTTCGAGAGATCGATAATCCTTTTGATGGTTTCTTCTTCATTAGTCTGCTGAACCTTTGTTACAAGCAGGAACGTTTTTAAGTTTTTAACGAATGTTTTCGGGTCGGGCATGGTGATCATGATAGCCATGAACGCACCACCGAAGGTAATCAGTGCAGACGGTGCATCCAGGAAGCCCATGACCTTGGAAAAATCAACGGTACCTTTATCGAAAACCATACCGAAGATCATAAGGACGAACGCCAAAACCAATCCAATAATTGTCGCTAGATCCAAGACTTTTTCCCCTGTATTCTATTAATTTACCAAGCGAAAAAACCACAATCTATTGTGTCTCTTCATGCTGGTCACTATCAATATATTGACAAAATACATCTCGTTTATACAATTTTACTAAACTCTTTACGGTTTGTCTACTCTCTTTTACTAATATTTTTTTGCCTGTTGTAAGAGTGATTAAGGTATCCGGAACTTCTTCGATTGTTTCAATCAGATCGGCATTGATTGTAATAATCTCACTGCTCATTTTAGTAACATCGATCATGTTTTCACCTCGTCCTGCGGCCCTTTTGGACCGCAGGACCAATAATCAGCTTACTGATAATTAACGCTTAAGATTGATAAGTTCCTCAAGAAGAGTATCGGATGTTGTAATGATTCTTGAGTTAGCCTGGAATCCACGCTGTGTTGTGATCATCTCGGTAAATTCCGTTGAAAGATCGACGTTTGACATTTCGAGAACACCTGTGTTCATCTTTCCGCCGCTGACCGAGATATCCTGACCGACACCGTCAAATTCACCGGAGTTCATTGTCTCCTGATAAAGGTTGTTTCCGACTGCTTCAAGACCTGCCGGATTTGCAAAGGATGTAACTGCAATCTGTCCGAGAAGCTTTGTGTCGCCGTTATCGTAGGAACCGTAGATACGTCCCGTGATATCGACGCTGAGTCCTGACATATTTCCCTGAGGCTGACCTGCACCGCTGCCGTCCTCAACATTGCCTCGTGATGTTGAAATGGAAGATGAACCGCTGCTTGCGTACATCGTCATCTTTGAAAAATCAACTTCGACGAGCTGGAAGGGGTTGGGATCTGATGTAAGACTTAAGTAGATGCTCTTCTGTCCGTCCTCTTCACCGACCTGTCTGAACTTACCTGTAGAAGCATCGAACTGAAGCTGAACGGGATCCATCTCAATTCTGACTTCACCGGTCAGTTCATCTACTTCAATTGAACTTTGCTCCGAATCCTGGGCACCGAAAATGAATGCCGAAAGGTTCTCATTTAACGAATATGTTACATTTCCGTCATCCTCTTCCGTCTTTGTAACAAATACAGACTTTCCCTTTGAATCAAGGAAATCGGTTACAACTACATCGTATGTTGCTGTACTGTCTTCCGACTGTGTAAACTTAAGAACAGCCATATAGCTCTGCCCGAGGTTATCGTAGAAGGAAAGTGTTGTTGTAACACCGCCGTCACTGGTGAGCTTCTCATCCTTGTAATCGATGTTGCCTGTAACATACGCATCTGTTGTGGGCTGGGGCTCAATGTAGAGATTCTCGGGAGCCATTACCTTGAGCTCGCTGACTCTGTCAACAGAAACCTGTGAAGGATTACTCTCATCGACCTGCCACCCCATTACCTTGTAACCTGTGGATGTACAAAGATTTCCGCCTGCATCAACTGTGAAATTTCCTGCCTTTGTAAAGTAATTCTGCTTACCGTTGTTTACGATGAAGAAGGTCTTTCCTTCGATCATAATATCAAGAGCATTGTCAGTTCTTTGTGAACCGCCGTTTACATCGATTTTTGTTGAGATGGATCCGAGATTGGAACCGAGACCGATCTGCTTTGCATTCATACCTGCAGTGCCGCGCTCTGCATTGGGACCTGAAGCACTAGATGTTGTCTGATAAAGAATATCCGAAAATGATACTGTACTTGCCTTAAATCCAACTGTATTGACGTTGGCAATATTATTACCAATAACATCCATCTTTGTCTGATGGACCTTTAATCCGGAAACACCGGAATACATTGAACGCATCATAATATTTGACCTCCTATGTGCTGTGGACAGCTTCTGTCATTCGGCTGTCCGAAGCGCCCCCATAAGGTCCGGCGCTTGTTAATTTTACGCAATCACTGCTCCGTCGATATTTGTAAAGATTTTTTCATCATCTGCACCGACTGCCGTGATAACTGTCTTGTTACTGACGTTTACAATAAAAGCAAAATCATCAACCATTATCAGGGAATCCTTTATCCCCTTCTTTGAAGCTGCCTTTGCACCGGTTTCGAGTCTTTCAAGCTGCTCATCCGAAAGATCGATGTTTCTCGCATCCATTCTCTCACCTGCATGCTTGGAAAACTTCAAAGGTGTGTCAACGGTCAAACCTTCGATTCTCTGATGGAATATCTGTTCAAAGGTCATACCGTTAATCCGGCCGGTTGCTGCCGCACTGTTTCCGTTCGTCTTTCCAATGCGGTCCTGCATTGCCGCTATAGAGGAATGATTCTGATTGACATTTATTTTGCCTGCATCATTGCTCATATTTCTTCCTCCTAAGCTGTCTGCTGTGCTGTCACATCCGTACCCTCGGCAGCTGCCATAGCTTCCTGAGCCTGTCTGATCAGATAATTGTCGTCAAGAACCTGATAAACCTGGTCGTATCCGTAGGTGTTTCCGTTTACGCTGACTTCTATCTTGTTTCCGGAAACCGTTACGTAATCTACATAGCCCTGAGCGTAGGTCTTGTTGCCGTTTGAATCCTCGGTCTCAATAACCGCATATCGTCCAACAAGCGTCATAGCCTGTGACTTATCGGTAGAAGTTCCGAGGTTCTGGAGCTGCTCTAACGATGAGAACTGAGCAAGCTGTGCAACAAACTCCGTATTGTCCGCAGGTTCGAGCGGATCCTGATGCTTGAGCTGTGCACAAAGGAGCTGTAAAAAAGCATCCTTTCCAAGTTCACCGGTTCCTTTTGTTGACTTTGTTGAGTTATCTGCCG
>JAZLIL010000078.1:0-5044 GCA_045617405.1 Lachnospiraceae bacterium
AAGGCTCATATGAAGAAGCATGCCGGGTTTATAAGAGCTAAGTTCGATGCTACTCTGGAAACTCTTGATAAGGAGCTTTCAGGTCTTGGTATCGGAGAATGGACGAAGCCGAACGGAGGCTATTTCATTTCCTTCAATTCGATGGAGGGATGTGCAAAAAGAATTGTGGCAAAATGTAAGGAAGCGGGAGTTACACTTACGGGAGCGGGGGCAACCTTCCCCTACGGAATCGATCCCGCAGATTCAAACATCCGCATCGCGCCCACATTCCCGACACCTGAGGATATGGCAAAGGCAGCAAAGCTCTTTTCACTTTGCGTCAAGCTCGTCAGCGTGGAAAAGCTCCTTGAAGGGTAGGGATCGTAATCTGTAACAGGAGGAAGAATGGCAAACGACCGCGATGAAATGAAGGCTGCCCTCGAGGCAGACAGAGAGAGAAAACAAAGAGAATCGAAAAAGCTTTCTGATGTAAAGGACGAAGGAGAGCTCGAAGACATGAGGGAGTACATCCATGTTGCAATGGATGAGATGGAGAACTTAAGGGACGAGCTTCTTGCGGCAAAGGAAGCTACGGCGACGGCACAATCGGAGGCTGAGGCTTCGATTGCCGTCGAAAAAGAGAAATTCAACGAGAAGCTCAGAGCAAAGTGGACAGCTTCTTCCTTTTGGAAGTGGCTTTCGCTTATTGAGCTTCTTGTTTTTGCGGTTGCTCTTCTCGTAATAGTAATCATGAAGCCGAGAGGAAATGATACGGTTATAATTGAGCATTACGGGAATGAAGCAAAGATAGAAAAAGAGACAGAAGTGATTAAGACAAGGAAGCTCAATGATAACCTTGCCGGGCTTGTCTCCGATTTTAATAAGACAGATGGCGGAGACTACATCATGTCAGTAATCAGCATCGATGGCTACGAGTATCTTTCGCTTGAGGGACCTTATGCGGATATCTACTACAGAAATGAATTCAGCCTTGACTCGAAGGACTTGTGTGAGGTGGGCGTTTCGTCCGGAATCAGGACGGTCTACTTCCCAGAAAGCTACGATCTTTCAAATCCGTTGTCACTGATTCCTGTTGAACTGAAGAAAAGGGACGGAGAAGGTGCGAGTCTTGTCTTTATAAGGGGCGGCGAATCAGGAATCACAGAAAGCATGACATTTGTTGACAGTGACACGCTGGCTGTCTATACACTCAATCCCTTTAAGGACTATATTGAGAGTCTTTTTGAAATGACGATACTAAGCGGTGTGGGAAACGATTCTTTGAATGCTGGAGGAGTGAGACTTCAGACGGGAGGCAGGGACTTTGATTACATCCTCGACAGCGCATCATTCAATTCGCTTCTTTACAATGATACTCTTGTTATCGATTTCAAAAGCGGGTATAAGCTGGAAGTCATCGGAAACAGCCTTGAGTGGAGCAGCGATTTGAAAATCGGCGACGAGTGCGTGCTCGGAAAGCTATGCGGAGTGATTACGGCAGGCAGTGCGATTCCGGAGCTTGAAAACGTCCGGTTTAAGGCATATACTTCAGATGTCACGGCATCCATGCCGATAAATGTACTTGACCGCATACCCGAGGATTGTGTCGAAATCCTTGATGTCACAGGACGGAGCTTTCTGGTGGAGCGGCCGACGGTGGTAACTTTGGAGGTTGAAGATGACAATGAACAAAGAGAATGAGTACGATTGCGTCATTCTTACATGCAATCCCGACAGGAAATATGACAAACTGATAGAAAAGATAATGTCGCAGACGATCAGACCGTCGACGCTTATCATTGTTCACACCGAGACCGGGCTCTGTTCAGCGCAGATGGTCAGAACAAGAACCTTAAGTGTTGCCGGAACTGATACGGAAGTCGATGTTGTCAGTGTGCAGCCTGAGGATTTCGATCACGGCGGAAGCAGAAATCTCGGTGAGAAATATGCTGTCTCTCCGTATGTTCTTTTTATGACTCAGGATGCCGTCCCGGCTTCAGTCGAGCTTTGCGAGAAACTCCTCTCGGAAGTGATGAAGGAGAAGGTGGCAGTTGCCTACGCAAGACAGATTTCATCAAACAGCTCATCACTCAAGGAAAAGATTTCGAGAGAGTACAACTATCCGGCAAAGAGCTGTGTCAAGTCATCGAAGGATTTTTGTGAGCTTGGGATAAAAACGATCTTCTGCTCCGATGTCTGCGCCATGTACGACAGGGAAATCTTTTCACAGCTCGAGGGCTTTGAGAACCGGTGCCTTTTCGGTGAAGACATGATTTATGCCAATAAAGCCGTAATGAACGGATACGAAATCAGCTATCAGGCGGAAGCGATGGTCATTCATTCACACGATTACAGCTACCGAAAGCAGTTTTCAAGAAACTTTGACTGCGGCGCGGCTCAGGCAATGCATCCTGAGGTCTACAGGAAGTTAAGCTCTGAGGGAGAGGGAATCAAATACGCAAAGATGGTACTGAAAAGGTATCTTGGTAAAGGAATGGTTTTCGGAGCAGTCGATTTCATTTTGGAATGTATGTTCAAGTACGCCGGCTTTTTCCTCGGAAAGCATTACAGAATGCTTCCGAAGCCGTTAATTCTTAAGGTGTCGCTGAACAGACGCTTCTTTGAGAGAATCTGATTTTCAGGGCGAGCGGCAGATTGCGGTTATTACCGGTCAGAGTGTGGATACAGCAGGGGAGAGTATTTATATGGGTGTTGCTATTATCCTGTCTTCATATAACGGTGAAAAGTATCTGGGCGAGCAGATTGATTCGATAATTGCTCAGGACTATTGCGACTGGAAGCTCTTTGTGTTTGACGACTGTTCTTCCGACAAAACGGAGGAGGTTGTCAGAAGCAGACAGGAGCGAGCTTGCGGCAGAATCGAATTTTGCCGCAATTCTCAAAATTTCGGATCAACAAAGAGCTTTCTTAACGGACTCTTCTCAGTATACGACCGTTTTCCTGCGACAGAGTATTTCATGTTTTGCGATCAGGATGATTGCTGGAATACCGATAAGATTTCGGTGAGCATCAATGCGATAAGGACCCGTGGGCTTTCTTCGGGACCGGTCCTGGCATTTACCGACTGTGTGGTTACAGACAGCGGGTTAAATGAGATCGCACCTTCTTTTATCAGACAATCGGGTTATAACGTAAAAAGGATCGACCTTGCAGGTCTTCTGATGGAAAATAAGTGCATCGGATGCACCTGTGTGTTGAATCGCGAGTTGGCGGGGCTTCTTCGGGAACACACCGATCCCGAGATGAAAGAGGTTCGATTTCATGACTGGTGGTCGGCTCTTGCGGCGGCAGCGTTCGGAAGCGTCGTATTCGTTCCCGAGGCTACAATGCGGTACAGACAGCATGAGAAGAACGTCGTCGGTGTCTCTGACAGGGTGAAGTATATAAAAGACAGGTCCTCCGATTCGATTAAGCGGCACAAGGCTCTCGAAGAGACATTTCTCCAGGGACGGGCTTTCTATTCGTCTTTCGGCAGGGTGCTTAGCGGAAGGAGCAGGGAGATTGTCGAAGGCTTTATCAAAGCGGCTGATGCAAAAGGACTTAAGCGGCGCCTGATCTGTCTTCATTACGGGTTCTTAAAGTCCGGCCTGTTTCGTAATATCGGGCTCATGTTAAGTCTGTAGAAGATATCCGATAAGTAAAACGGTACTATGTACAGGAGTGATAAAATGGTTATCGATTTTCATACGCATCTTTTTCCGGATGCGCTTGCTAAGAGAGCACAGGAGAAGCTTATGAGCGGAGCGGACTATGCTTTTTCCGCCTACCATGACATGAAGGCTGCAAGTGCAAAGAAAAAGATGGAGGAATGGGGTATTGACCTCGATGTAGTGCTTCCCGTGGTTACAAAGGAAACTCAGTTCATGGACGTAAATACGTTCATGGACAGCCTCGACAGAGATTATTTTGTTCCTTTCGGCGGGATTTACCCGAATTCCGAAAACTGGAGGGAACAGGTCGATTATGTTTTTTCGCTTGGTTTCAAGGGCATTAAGTTTCACGCCGAGTTTCAGGATTTCGATGTTGATTCGCAAAGGATGCTTGGAATCTACGATTATTGCTTCAGTAAGGGACTTATTGTGATACATCATGCCGGAGCAGATCCTGCCTTCAGACCGCCATTTCGAACATCACCGAAGCAGTTTCGCCATATTTCCGAGGAGCTGAAAGGCGGTGTTCTGGTGGTTGCCCATCTTGGAGGTTACGGGCAGTGGGATGATGTCGAAGAGTACCTTGCGGGTTCGGATGTCTACATCGACACATCGATAGGGTTTGAACAGTACGGAGTGGAGCGCTTTTTACGCGTATATGAAAAGCACGGGGCAGACAGACTCCTCTTTGCGACAGATTCTCCATGGAGCAATACACCCTTAGAGCTTCAAACGCTTCGTGGGCTTAATATTCCTGAGGCAGACAAGGAAAAGATTCTTTGCAAAAATGCAAAGAGACTTCTTGGAATAGAATAAACCAAAGGAATAGGAGTAGCGTTATGAAACTGCTTGTACAAAGGGTTACCGGGGCATCGGTGGAGATTGATGGAAAAGTATACGGGAAGATTGGCAAAGGATTTCTTGTTCTTCTCGGAGCATGCGAAAGTGATGATGAAAAAGTCGCAGACAAGATGATAAAGAAGCTTGTCGGACTTAGAATTTTTGAGGATTCTGAGGGTAAGACAAATCTTGCACTTGCGGATGTTGCCGGCGAGGTGCTGGTAGTGTCGCAGTTTACACTCTATGCCGATTGCCGTCATGGAAACAGGCCGTCGTTTCTTGGCTCGGGAAGTCCGGAGCACGCAAATAAAATCTACGATTACGCGGTAAAGCAGCTTCGCGAAGTCTACAAAATAGCGACGCAGACGGGAGAGTTCGGCGCAGACATGAAGGTGAGCCTTGTGAATGACGGACCGTTCACAATTATGCTCGATTCGGCAGAGATCTGCAAATAGCAGGCTCAGTCAGAAAAGGGAAAAAACTTCGCGGACAGTGAAAACTGTTTCCATAAGTCGGATCGTAGCCATGTCGTTCTGTGAGCCAAGGAGTTGAGC
>JAZLIL010000079.1:0-3537 GCA_045617405.1 Lachnospiraceae bacterium
CTTTTATATGAGCAAGTAGCGAAGCAGATTGCGAATAACATTGACTATCAGTTTACCATGTATCTGTGAACGTAGAATGCTGATGCCATCTGAGCGGCTGACTTTTTGTTGGCCGCTATTCCTTTTCTTCTGATGAGAATAACAGTACCGGGTTCGCCGATTGTGACTGTCTGTTTCGAGTTTGCACCGTCGTTCAGGTTGTAGGTGGTCTTTGTACTGTCCTTGATAACTCCACCGCCGTTCTTAACCGTCGCCCACTTGATGGATGACGGATTGATGAGCTCGAATGAAGATTCCTTTACGATGGCAAACTCAATGTCCTTCTTTTCGGCGACATCCGTCGAAGCCCATGTGACTGAGTTGACCGAGTAACCGGCGCTCTTTCCGGTGGCTGTGGTGATATTTACTGCAGCGGGCTTCTCTGCCTGCTTCAGAAGTGTTACCGTCGCAATCCTTGATGCGGGCTTCTTGTCGGTAGGCGCTGTTCTGATCTCAACCGTTGCGGCAGGGAGACAATAGCCGTCGACAAGACCGGACTTTGCGTTCGTGTCAATCTTTGCGTAGCGGTAGACGTCGGCAAACGACATCTCCGAGATCTTCTTGTTACAGAAATCGGTCAAAGGATCGTAGCTCATGGAAGGCCCGGTTACAGGATTTGTTACTGTGCTTGACTTGTCGTAGGGAAGGACGGTGATCCAGTTTGTTTCACCGCTTCTCCGAAACTGCATGCCGTTCTTGATTGCAAAGGACAGCTTGCTGACGTCTGCCTTTACGTTGGGAGCCTTTGCAACCGCAATCTTGACCTTGACTTCCTTGCTCGGTCTGTAGGTCTGATCACCTGTATTGATTGCTCCGACTCTTAAGTAGATTGTTGTTCCTGAATTCAGCATGCTTTCCCACTTGTATCGGGTGAGCGTTGAGATGTTCTGCCAGTTTCCGGATGCCTTTTTATATTCAATGTAATTCTGAATATCTTTGATGTCCTTAAAGGTACTCTTTGCGTCCTTTGGATTCGTTGAACCTGCAGCCGGGTTTGACTGATAGATGACGCTCTTTCCGTCGGGGTAGGTCACGGTGACGCGCTTTATGAGCTTCACGCCGTAGACATCACTCTGTTCTGCCGCATAGTTCAGAACGAAATCAACCTTTTTGTAGCTTCCTGTTACTGTTACGGCTCCAAGAAGAGGAACAGTACCGTCCGCATCGGCTGCAACTCTGTTGGCGATACCGATGTAGATGTCTTTTGATGAACTGATTGCCGAATAATCAATATAAAAATCAGCCTCCTGTGTACCCGGTACTATTGTAATTGTAGGACCGTCAGAAGAAGTTGTTGAATTTACGGGACCTGTGGCGCCGGCTTTAATAAGCTGATCGGCCTTGACTGTCTTGTCGTCCGCTTTTTTGATTACAGCGTAGTAAATCGGCACTGTTGCTTTGATTACAATCTCTTCATTGGCATGATCGATTGTGACCTTTTTGATTGAGGCATCAATTGTCAGATTGCTCGATGAAGCGAAAATCCTGTTGCTCTTTGAAGCGATGATTATCATTGCGAAAAGCAGCAGACATAAAGGCAGTTTTTTGAAAAATTTATTATTCATCTACACCTCCGAAAAAAACAGTGATATGTACATAATTATCCAATTGTTTATTATACGCCGTATAATGCGGAATGTCAAAGAAAACCGACGAAGTACATTGCGCAAGCCGAAATTCGGGCAAAACTCTTCGTTAAACGAAAGATGAATGCATCTTCTGCTTGATAATAATCATATTTTGTGCAACAATATCATTTGGCATTTTATGTGCCGAAAAGTATCAGAGAGTAACTGTTTGATATACTACAGGAGTTTTTCATGAGCGAGATTGAAGTTAAAAATCTGTCAAAGGCATTTGAAACAGACGGTCATCAGTTGTATGCACTCAAGGATGTGAGTCTGTCTGTCGAGGCGGGAGATATCTACGGTATCATCGGTATGTCGGGCGCAGGAAAGTCAACACTTGTGCGTTGCCTTAACTTCCTTGAACGTCCTACGGACGGCAGGGTTATCATCACCGGCAAAGACCTCGGAACAATGAGCGAGAAGGAGCTTCGCGAGGAGAGAAAACAGATTGCGATGATTTTCCAGCAGTTTAACCTTCTTATGCAAAAGAGCGTTATCGACAATGTCTGCTTCCCGCTGAAGCTTGCGGGAGTTCCCAAGAACGAGGCGAGGCAGAAGGCAAGGGAGCTGCTTAATACGGTGGGGCTTTCTGAAAAGGAAAAGGCTTATCCTGCGCAGCTTTCAGGAGGACAGCAGCAAAGAGTTGCCATCGCAAGGGCACTTGCAAGCAATCCGAAGATACTTCTTTGCGATGAGGCGACATCGGCGCTTGATCCCCAGACAACTTCGCAGATTCTCCAGCTGCTTAAGCAGATTAATAAAGACCTTGGAATCACCATTGTCATTATCACACATCAGATGGCGGTTATCCGTGAGATTTGCAACAAGGTAGCGATTATTGAGCACGGAAATCTTGTCGAGAACGGGAGCGTTGAGGAGATCTTTGCAAATCCTAAAACCGCAGCAGCTAAAAAGCTTCTGATGAATGACAGTGCCGAGGCTTCGGGCGTGAGCGCTAAGGCAATGGTGGACAACCTCTTTGAGAGCAGAAGAATCAGGATTGTATTTTCTGAGAATTCTTCCTTCGAACCTGTAATCGCCAACATGATTCTGAAGTTCGGGGTAGCCGTTAATATCCTTAAGGCAGACACAAAGAATGTAGGCGGGATTGCAAAGGGAGAGATGATTCTCGGTCTTCCGGATGACAGGGAGATTCAGGAAAAGATTATCGGGTATCTCTCGGAAAGAGGACTTTCTGTGCAGGAGGTGACTGAAAATGTTTGAACCTGAAGTTATCACAATGCTTCTCGAGGGTATCAGGGACACTCTCTACATGACACTCGTTTCAACGGTTCTTGCCTATGTAATCGGTCTTCCTATGGGCATTGCGCTTACAGTTACCGACAAGGACGGCATCCATCCGATGCCCATGGTATATAAAATACTCGATGTCATTGCAAACATTGTAAGATCTGTTCCGTTTATCATCTTACTGATTGTGCTGATTCCTCTGACAAAATTCATCGTCGGAAAGAGCTACGGTTCAACTGCGACCATCGTCCCGCTCGTCATCTGTGCGGCACCCTACATCGCGAGAATGGTAGAGTCTTCGCTTAAGGAAGTCGACGCCGGAGTCATTGAGGCGGCAAGATCGATGGGCGCTTCAAACTGGGATATCATTTTCCATGTGCTTCTTGTTGAGGGCAGGACTTCTCTTATTGTCGGCGCTACCATTGTTACCGGAACAATTTTAGGCTATTCGGCAATGTCAGGAACAGTTGGCGGCGGCGGACTCGGAGACATCGCAGTGCGTTACGGTTACTACCGCTATCAGACAGACATTATGATTGTCACGGTAGTATTGCTTATCATACTGTTTCAGATTTTCCAGAGGATAGGAATGAAGATTGCGGCAAAGCTTGTCCGAAGA
>JAZLIL010000080.1:0-5606 GCA_045617405.1 Lachnospiraceae bacterium
GGATACCGTAACCGAACATCGTATGGCCATTGCAATGGCACGACAGGGCGGAATCGGTGTTATCCACAAGAACATGACAATTGCACAGCAGGCTGAGGAGGTTGACAAAGTAAAGCGTTCTGAAAACGGCGTCATCACAAATCCCATTTTCCTCTCACCTGACAATACTCTTCAGGAAGCCAATGAACTAATGGCCAAGTTCAGAATCTCAGGTGTTCCCATCGTTACTGACGGAGGCAAGCTGGTCGGTATCATCACAAACCGTGATCTCAAATTCGAGACGGATTTCTCTAAAAAGATTAGTGAATCAATGACTACAGAGAACCTTATTACAGGTAAGGTAGGCGTTACTCTCGACGAGGCAAGAGTAATCCTTGCAAAGGCTCGTAAGGAAAAGCTCCCCATCGTTGACGACAACGGCGTATTAAGAGGTCTCATTACAATTAAGGACATTGACAAGCAGATCAGGTACCCCCTTTCGGCAAAGGACAATCAGGGAAGACTTCTCTGCGCAGCAGCTGTCGGTGTAACACCTGACATTCTTGATCGTGTAAATGAGCTGGTTGATGCAAAAGTTGACTGTATCGTAATCGACACGGCACATGGTCATTCAGCTAATGTTCTCAAGACTTTCTCAATCGTAAAGGAAAAGTATCCTGACCTTCCGGTCATTGCAGGCAATGTTGCTACACGTGAGGGTACAAAGGCTATGATTGAGGCCGGCGTTGATGCAGTAAAAATCGGTATCGGTCCCGGATCAATCTGTACAACAAGAGTTGTTGCAGGTATCGGTGTCCCTCAGATCACCGCCATCATGGAAGCCTACGATGTTGCCAGGGAGTATGGCATCCCCGTAATCGCAGACGGCGGCATCAAATATTCGGGAGACATCACAAAGGCTCTTGCAGCCGGCGGCAACGTCTGTATGATGGGATCACTGTTCGCAGGAACCGATGAGAGCCCCGGAGACTTCGAGCTCTATCAGGGACGTAAGTACAAGGTGTACCGTGGAATGGGTTCACTTTCAGCCATGGAAGCCGGCAGCAAAGATCGCTATTTCCAGTCAAATGCCAAGAAGCTTGTTCCCGAAGGTGTTGAAGGACGTGTCGCCTACAAAGGAAGCGTTGAAGACACAGTATTCCAGCTTCTCGGTGGTTTACGCTCAGGTATGGGGTACTGCGGATGCAAGACTATTGCAGACCTTCACGAGAAGGCAAGATTTATCAAAATTTCTGCCGCTTCACTTAAAGAGAGCCATCCTCATGACATCCAGATTACTAAAGAGGCTCCAAACTATTCAACAAACGGTTAATAACAAAATTGGCGGGTGCAGTGCACCCGCCGCTTTTGATTTCATTGATACAAAAAGACCTGATAATTAATTCGGTCATTCAGGTCAATGACCAATCCGTCTATTATCCATCTGACAAATGTTGACTACATCATCTATGATCTTCTGATAAAAGTTGCCTTGCATTTCGGACACGTTATCTGAATCTTGCCCTTTCCTCTTGGTACACGAACCTTCTGATTGCAGCCCGGACATCTGAAAATACGATGCTGAAGATTATAGGTTGCCTTCTGCGCAAATCTGCAGAAATTCTGCCTTGTCCTGTAAATTCCCGCAGAAAATGAATCCATGTCGATCCCGCGCAGGAAATCATAGAAACGCTTTCTCATTCTGATTCTCCTCTCTGCAGTACCCGTCTCTGCAGCGATTCTACTGCCATCATGCTGTCAGACATGTCTCATGGCCAGTGATATAACAACTATATAATACTACAACTGTTATATTAAGACAACATTAACAGTATTCCCCATATAAGAATAATAATTCGAAAGAGACATTTGCCCTCTATACATTTCAAATACCTTGTGCTATAGTATGTTTTATTCGATTGGGATAGTATGCAAAAGACTGTTCTGTTGGGGGAAACAGTTTGTTTTGGAGGCAGTGATATGGCAACGAAAAAATACGAAATAGACATGTGTCAAGGACCAATCCTCCCTGCAATAGTCAGCTTTACAATACCTCTTATCGCATCGAGCATTCTGCAGCTGCTCTTTAATGCAGCCGATGTAATAGTAGTAGGAAAATGGGCAGGTGACGAGTCACTCGCCGCTGTCGGATCGACAACTGCCCTCATCAACCTCCTTGTAAACATCTTCATGGGGCTCAGTATCGGTGCCAATGTTCTTGTTGCAAAGGCTATCGGAGCCGGAAACGACCGTGATGTAACCGAGACTGTTCACACTGCAATCCTGACATCAATTATCGGAGGAGTAATTTTAGCCTTCATTGGCATTGCTGTCTCAAAACCCGTTCTTTTACTGATGGGTACTCCCGATAACGTAATCAACAAGTCCTGCATCTACATAAGAATCTATTTTGCGGGAATGCCCGCTCTACTGTCCTACAACTTCGGAAGTGCCATCCTTCGTGCAGTAGGTGACACCAAGCGTCCCCTCTACTACCTGAGCGCCGCCGGAGTGCTTAATATCGGACTCAATCTGTTCTTTGTAATAGTTTTTAATATGGATGTTGCAGGTGTTGCTCTCGCAACAATAATCTCGGAGATGCTCTCTTCGATTCTTGTCATCCGCTGTCTTACTAAGCAGGAGGGGTGCTATCGCCTCTACCTGAACAAGCTGAAGATTCATCGTGAGAAATTCAAAAAGATTCTTTCGATAGGACTCCCCGCAGGTTTCCAGGGAAGTCTGTTCTCGATTTCTAATGTCCTGATTCAGTCCTCAATCAACACGTTCGGTGCCTATGCAATGGCGGGAAGTGCCGCCGCATCAAACATCGAGGGCTTTATCTACGTTGCAATGAATGCACACAACCAGGCCGCCGTCAGCTTCTGCGGTCAGAACTACGGAAGCAGAAACTATGACAGAATTAAAAAGGTTGTCATAACCTGTATCGCTCTTGTCAGCGTTGTCGGATTTGTTCTCGGCCTTGCCGCCTATCTTCTCGGGCCTTCGCTTCTGTCAATTTACACTGACACACAGGAATCGATTGACTACGGTATGATAAGACTTTTCTACATCTGTATCCTCTACTTCACATGCGGAATTATGGACACAATGGTCGGAGCACTTCGTGGTCTTTGCTACACCATCTCGCCCATGATTATTACGCTCCTCGGAGTCTGCGGATTCAGAATTATTTACATCTTCACCGTATTCAAACTGTTCCCCACATTTGAGTGCCTCTACCTGTCCTATCCTCTATCCTGGATTATCTCGGTCATTTCATGCACCATCTGTCTGGTAATTGTCCTGAAAAAAGTCAAAAAGGAGCTCTCAATACAAAACGTGCCTTCTATCTGATGCGAAAATGCCGTTTCGGTCATCTTTATCAGGATAAAAGGCTACTGTTCTTCTGTCTTAATCATATATGCACCGGAAAACATCTGTTATCAGAATGAAAGGCTGCTGCTTTTCTGTCTTAATCATATATGCACCGGAAGACATCTGTTATCAGAATAATAGAGCTTTCGGCTCATCCGAAGAAACTGTTCATTCCGTTCACAATTCCCTTGACCATTTTGTTCTGGTAGGCATCGTCTGCAAGAAGCTTATCCTCGTCAGGATTACTCATAAATCCCATTTCAAGAATTGTTTGCGGTACCTCTGTCCAGTTGAGTCCTGTCATCGTGTCTGTCTCCCAGACTCCCCTGTTCTTTTCTCCCGTTGCATCCGCACACGCTCCAAGTATGCAGTCGGAAAGCTTTCTGCAGGTCTTATAGAGCCCGCCCGAAAACTCATTGTCCTTTGTCTGGCAGATGGTCATTATTCCATGCACACTTGAATCATTTGACGAATTGCAGTGGATTCTGATGTAGGCATCAGCGCCAAGGTCATTTGCAATTTTAGTCCGCTCGACATTCGAAATCGTAACATCGTTCGACTCTCTCGTCATCGCAACCCTGTAACCTGCGGCAAGAAGTGCCTCCTTCAGCTTCAGTGCAACCTTCAGATTAATCTTGTACTCAGCCCTCGAAGAATCATTGCAGCTAACCGTTCCGGAGCTGACCTTTGCCTTCATCTCGCTTGAACCCGGACCTAAAGGTTCATTGTCGTTCATCCCCTTTGCCTGATGACCGGGATCAATTACAACGAGCTTGCCGCCTGACCCATAGATTGTTCCGGCAGGAACCGCTGCTGTCTTTTCATCGGAAAGCCCGTTTCCTTTGCCATCAGCCTCATCACCTGAAGCAGAATCTTCTTTCGCTGCCTTCTCTTCCTCTTTTGCCTTCTTTTCAAGCCCGGTTGTATCACCTGTGTAGTCCTCGGTGTAGTGCGTCGCACAGAAACAAATTCGATTTTTGTAAACAATCTGTGTCCATTCCTCGTTGTAGGCAACCCTGTTAAGAACCTCTTCCTCTTCAAGCTGTGCTATCGCTTCACAATCCGTTGTTGCCTCGGGACGTATATTAACACCCTGCTCAACCTTCACCCAGTCATTTCTTGTCTCAAAAACAAAACCGTTGAGTGCTTCCTCGCTCGGAGCTTCAAGACCTGCGCGGGAATTGGAAGGATTGGCATCGCTTTCCTGCAAATCATCTTCGCCTTCAGTTACACTGCTGTTTTCTCCCTTACTTTCTTCGTCTGCCTCATTGCTGCCTGCCTCGCCGGGATTATCCGCTGAAGCATCACTGCTTTCCCTGTTTTGACCGTCTGTATCGGCATCCGCTAAATTTACGGCATCCGTCACATCCCCGGAACCCTTCTTTTCATCCTTTTTTGCTGCCTCTTCAGCCTGCTTTGCGGCCTTTTTTGCATCAATCTCGGGATCGGGCTTGATTGCCACAAGAACTATCATCACACTTACAGCGATAATGAGTACACCAAGAACGGTAAACAGTATTTTATATAACGTAGACTTCTTCATGTGATTTCTCCATACCTGTCAAAACGTCCCGCAGAGTGAAAGCGTTTTCACAGCTAAATATATCTTCCAGCAGAGTGAAAGCGTTTTCACGGCTAAATAAATCTGCCTGCAGTGTGAAAGCGTTTTCACGGCTAAATAAATCTGCCTGCATAGTGAAAGCGTTTTCACGGCTAAAATAGAAGCTGTCTGCAGTACGAAAACTTTTCAACTGCTAAAACAGAAGTGTGCTTGCGATGGCAAAGTAAACCAGCAACGAAAGTGCGTCGACTATTGTCGTGATAAAAGGACTTGCCATTACTGCCGGATCAAAGCCGATTTTCTTCGCAACCATAGGAAGGACGCATCCGATAATCTTTGCTATCACAATCGTCAGAACCATCGTAATGCAGACTACAGCGGCAACAAGCACCGTAACATCACTGTTTCCCATAATCAGCCTGTCGACCAGCATAATCTTTCCGAAGCAGACGACAGCCAGACAGATTCCGCAAAGAAACGCAGTCCGGCATTCCTTCCAGATAACGCTCGGAAGATCGGCAAAATCAAGTTCGCCAAGCGACATGGAACGGATAACGGTAACAGACGACTGCGAGCCGGAATTACCTCCCGTGTCCATGATCATCGGAATAAATGCCGTAAGTGCAACCTGTGCCGCAAGTGCGCTCTCGAAATTTGTTATTATCAGTCCCGTAAACGTTGCCGAAACCAT
>JAZLIL010000081.1:0-59931 GCA_045617405.1 Lachnospiraceae bacterium
CTCGAATCGACGCAGACGGAGATTAACGAGATTGTCCTTGAAGCCACACAGAAGCTTCTTTGTGACACTGCTTCTGAAGAACGTACCCGTGCGCTTTTCGATGAGTTTATAAAAGTACAGGAAACCCCACGGCCTTAAGGAAGTGGGTGCTCTTGTACGAGGTGCGGGGTTTTAAGCCCAGTATCTCGTAAGGCACGAAGTGCCGCTTTTATATGAGCAAGTAGCGAAGCGGATTGCGAATAGCATTGACCGGAACAGCGGATCGATTGGAACCGGATAAGAGGGCAGCCAAATGACAAATGACGATTTTAATATAAATGATGATATAGACGAAAACGTGATAAAGGCCTCTATCCATTGCGTTTTCAGACCGACCGCCGAGCAGGTTGGAAAGATAAAGGACTTCATCTGCAGAAAGTATGAGGCTGACAGAGTTGATCTTGATATCATCAGCGATTCCTACTCGGGTGACGGTTTTGACCTTTTTGTTGGTGAGGATCATTACGACTGGAGTACTGCCGGACGTGTCAGACAGCTTAGGGAACGTCTGAAGAAGCTTCCTAAGGAAAATGAAGTCGGAAAGATGATTTCGCTTTTGAAAGGCGATATCGGCGATTTCAAGCTTGATTCGGGATATGAACAGATCGGAGAGGTTATTTATGTTGCGGACGGTATTGTGATGATTACCGGTCTGCATGATGTAGGATACGGCGAGGTCGTTATCTTTGAACAGGGCATAAAGGGCATGGTTCAGGATATACGTTCCGATGGAACGACAGGCGTTATTCTTTTCGGAGAATCCTGCGAAATCGCTGCCGGATCGCGTGTCTACAGGACAAGACGGACCGCAGGTATTCCGATTAGCAACAGGGTACTCGGAAGAATGATCAATCCGCTCGGACAGCCGATTGACGGTGGCGACAAGATTGGCGCCAAGGAGTATTTTCGAATCGAACGTCCTGCCCCCGGAATAGTTGACCGTAAGCCTGTCAGCAAACCTATGGAGACAGGTATTCTTTCTGTTGATTCGATGTTTCCCATCGGCCGCGGACAGCGTGAACTTATCATCGGCGATCGGCAGACCGGAAAAACTTCCATTGCAATCGACACGATTTTGAATCAGAAGGGCAAGGATGTTATCTGTGTTTACGTTGCAATAGGTCAGAAGGCGACTGCTGTTGCAAAAGTTGTTAATATCCTGAAAAAGGCAGGCGCGATGGAATACACGGTCGTTGTTTCATCACCGGCAAGTGATTCTGCATCTCTTCAGTACATTGCACCGTATGCGGGCTGCGCAGTTGCAGAATACTTTATGTACAGCGGGAAAGACACTCTCATCATCTACGATGATCTTTCAAAGCATGCGGTGGCTTACAGAACCATAAGCCTTCTTCTTGAGCGTGCTCCCGGACGTGAAGCCTATCCCGGCGACGTTTTTTATCTCCATTCGAGACTTCTCGAGCGTTCGGCACAGCTTTCGGACAGACTTGGCGGCGGCAGCATGACGGCTCTCCCTATTGTAGAGACTCAGGCAGGCGATGTATCGGCGTACATACCGACAAACATTATATCCATTACCGACGGTCAGTTATTCCTCGACAGCGAGATGTTTTACTCGGGACAGCGTCCTGCAGTAAATGTCGGTCTTTCGGTTTCGCGAGTCGGTGGTGCGGCTCAGCTTGATCTGATGAAGAAATCTGTCGGAACTATCCGTCTCGATCTTGCGCAATATCGTGAAATGAAGGTCTTCTCGCAGTTTTCAAGCGACCTTGATGAGCAGACACTCATTCCTTTACGCTACGGTGCGGGACTTATGCAGATTCTCAAGCAGGCGAATCAGGAGCCTCTGTCATTCAGAGAGCAGGTTATTCTCCTGACCGTCGCCCAGGCAAGGATGTTTCTTGATGTTCCCGAGAAGGATATTCCGAGGGTTAAGAAGGAACTGCTTAAGTGGATGGATGAATCGCGCGGATCGCTGTGCGCGACCATAGACCATACAGACTTTTATTCAAAAAAGCTTTCGGAGCACATTCTGAAAGCAGCTGAGAAGTATTTCAAACGGGTATACAATAGGAAACATGATGCATAGGAAAAGCCTTCCGAAAGAAGCCGGGAAGTATTTCAAACGGGTTTACAATAGGAAACGGGATGTATAGGAAAAGCCTTCTGAAAGAAGCCGGGAAGTATTTTAAATACACTTACTGAAAGAAACAGAGCGCATATATACTGATGCCGGTACTGTTTCGCGGAGACAGAAAAACATGGCAAGTGCAGCCGAAATCAAAAACAGAATATTGAGTGTTTCGGATACAAAGAAAGTCACCGATGCCATGTATATGATTTCTTCGGTAAAGATGCGAAAGGCAAAGGAGGGACTCGCGAACACGATGCCCTACTTCAATGCGCTTCGTGAAGAAATCGGTGAGATGCTGCATTATATTCCGAGAAACACCAACAGATATTACAAGATTCAGAGCGAAGAGGGAATAAAGACAAGGGCACTGCTTGTCGTCACGTCTGACAAGGGACTTAACGGCAGTTATAACAGCCTGGCAATCAAAGCTGCTGAGGAGAGGATAAAGAAGCATCCCGATATGATGCTCTTCATTATCGGCGAACAGGGAAGAAGATATTTCAAGAGGAGAAACGTCACTGTTAACCCTGACTTTAATTACCCGGCACGTTTCCCGTCTATTTACGAGGCTCAGAAGATTGCCGAGGATATGCTTCATTTTTATAACGACGGGACAGTGGATGAGATTGATATAATTTACACCCATTTCAAGGCAGGCAGCGCAGCGGCAGGAAAATGCAAATGTCTGCTGCCTCTTGCAAAGGCGCACTTCACCGATGTTAACGAGGAAGTGCTCGGCTTTGGAAAAGAATATCTTCCCGATCCGGGTACTGTTCTTGACGGAATGGTTCCAAGCTACCTCACGGGTTTCATATACAGTGTTCTTGTAGGAAGCTTCTGCGGTGAGCACGAGGCCCGTATGAGTGCAATGAGCGCTGCCGGTGCCAACGCAGAAGAGATGCTTAAGAAGTTTCAAAAGGAATACAATTCACTGCGTCAGTCGGCAATTACGGCAGAGATGACGGAGATTTCGGCAGGCACAAAGGTGTTAAAGGCCCAAAGAAGTAAAAAGGCGCTTGATGCGGACAAGGGTCGGCACACGGAAAGGGCAGTCATGGCAGATGCAGCATTAAACGGACAGAACAAAGGAAGAATAACGGGTGTCAGCGGCCCGGTTGTTGATGTTCTTTTCGACAGAAATATAATCCCGAAAATCAGGGAAAGACTTTTTGTAAACGTTGACGGAGAGACACGTTCAATGGAGGTTGCTCAGCATATCGGAGCAAATACTGTCCGTTGCATCATGCTCGGGGCGAGCGAAGGGCTTCACCGCGATATGGAAGTCACGGCGACAGGAGCTCCAATCAGTGTCCCTGTCGGAGAAAACGTTCTCGGAAGACTGTTTAATGTTCTTGGCGAACCGATTGACGGAAAGGGAGAAATTCCCGCGGATACGAAGATGCGAAGCATCTACGCTCCCGCACCGCCTTACACGCAAAGAAAGACGACAGAAGAAATTCTGGAAACAGGCATCAAGGTCATCGATCTTCTTGCACCCTACGCAAAGGGTGGAAAGATTGGACTTTTCGGTGGAGCCGGTGTCGGAAAGACTGTTCTTATACAGGAACTCATTCACAACATTGCAACAGACCACGGCGGATACTCGGTATTCACGGGCGTCGGCGAGAGAAGCAGGGAGGGCAACGACCTGTGGCTTGAGATGCAGGAGAGCGGTGTCATTGACAAGACAGCACTTGTTTTTGGGCAGATGAACGAATCACCCGGCGTAAGAATGAAGGTCGCACTGTCCGGCCTCAGTATGGCTGAGCATTTTAGGGATGAGGAACACAAGGACGTGCTTCTTTTCATTGATAACATATTCAGATTCGTTCAGGCCGGCAGCGAGGTATCGACGCTCCTTGGAAGAATTCCTTCCGCAGTAGGCTACCAGCCGACACTTGCGAATGAGCTTGGCGAGCTCGAGGAGCGTATCGCATCGACAAAGAGCGGATCTGTCACATCGGTGCAGGCTGTCTACGTTCCCGCGGATGACCTTACTGACCCCGCTCCTGCAACAACCTTCTCACACCTCGATGCAACGACGGTACTCAGCAGATCTATCGCCGAGATTGGAATCTATCCGGCTGTTGATCCGCTTGAATCGACTTCAAGAGTTCTTGAACCGGATATCGTCGGTGAAGAGCATTATGAAACGGCGCGAAGAGTTCAGGAAACGCTTGAGCACTACTCCGAGCTTCAGGACATCATTGCAATCCTCGGAATGGATGAACTTTCGGAGGAAGACAGGCAGACAGTCTACAGGGCAAGGAAGATTCAAAGGTTCCTTTCCCAGCCTTTCAGCGTTGCAGAGAAATTTACGGGCGTCAAAGGCGCCTCCGTTCCGCTTGATGAGACAATCCGCGGGTTTAAGGCAATTCTCGACGGCGAGATGGACGACTATCCCGAGCAGGCATTCTTCAATGTCGGAACGATAGATGATGTCATTGCAAAGGCAGAAAAGATGAAGGAGACAGCAGAGTGAATCCCGGAGATATGAAAACCTTTGAGTTATCTATTTTTGCAATGGACAGGCCGTTTTTCAAAGGCGACTGCGTTTCGCTTATACTTCCCGTCAGCGATGGGATGATTGGCATTCAGGCGAATCATCCTCCCACTACGGCTGCAGTCGTCCCGGGGATTGTGACATTTACGCTTCCTGACGGGACAGTGCGCGAATGCGTTGTTTCGAGAGGACTCTTTGATATTTCAAAAAACGACCCCAGGCTTCTTTGCGAGTCGGTTAAGTCCCCTGATGACATTGAGGATGAAGAGATGCGGCGTATGATTGATGCAGCCGCCCTTGACGATGAGGAGAAGAAGGGCCGTCAGGACTATATTGCATCGCAGATTGCCTTCGCACAGGCGTTTAACAAACTCAAATCAAAACATGGAAAATCTACCGATTTGCTTCAGTGACACAAATTGGATAACATTTCCCAGACAGATAATTCTAGATTGTTCCTCTTGCATCCTTGTCCTGGTACTTGCCTTTTACGAGTTCGTACATCGTGAGTGCCAGAAGGATTCTTGAAAGACCGCCGCAGATTGCACCGCTCAATACGCCGTTGATCATGATGCCGAGCAGAACCGTTGCGGCACCGCAGAGTACGCAGACGATTACGAGAAGTGTCGAATTCTTTTTGCCGAGATTCTTGACAAATGCGAGGAGTATCGATACAAGCATGCTGACTATGAGAACCATGATTTCGCAAATTGCTACGCCGCCATTAATGGTAAAGCCTGCTGCATTTGCCTTTGAAATGGCAAGGGTGGTAACGACTGTTGCAATCACCTGAGTGATAACATAATTCCAGGCGAAAGCCTTGTAGAGTTTGGCGTCTTCCTTACGACCGCCGTTGCCGAAGTAGATGTAAGCACAGAAAGCTGCAACCATCCACAGAACGCCCTGCACGAAGCAGAAGGCTCCGCCGACATGAAGGCTTGGTCCTTCAAGATCGTAGCCGCATATCGAGCTCATAATCACGTAAAGAATAATCGTGATAAACGATACCATTGCGTAGGATTTGCCGATTTTCACTGTCTTGTTATTCATAAATATGCCCCTCCCAACAGAAACCAGATAAAAAACTATAAGAAAAATGTAACTGTATGGTGTATTATTGTCAAGATACTGTAGCCATTTTGCCATGATGGTTTGACAAAGGAATCGGCAGACAGTACAATATGAGTGTGCAATCAAAAAGGGGTTTGCCGGTTGTACATTGCTCTTTCGCATGTGGTGAGTGCGAATTGGCGAAACTATTTACATTTTTGAGAAGGAGGCAAGAACTATGTTAACAGCAAAAGAAAACATGCGTCAGTGTATTAAGGGCGGAAATCCCGACCGCTATGTTAATCAGTATGAGGGTATTTCGCTTCTGTTTCATCCGTTTATGATGTTTTCGAGTCCGCTTGTTGAAAGAGGTATGGAGAATGTTCAGAATGCATGGGGCGTTTACAATTCATTCCCGGAGCACGTTCCCGGTTCGTTCCCGGTTCATACACCTGACAAGATTCTGATTAAGGACATCGAGCATTGGAAAGATTATGTTAAGGTTCCGTCACTCGATTTCACTGATGAACAGTGGGGAATTGCAAAGGGAATGTACGATGCGGTTGACGGCGAGAAGGCATTCAAGGCCGCATTCATTGCTCCCGGCCTTTTTGAGCAGACACATCATTTCTGTGAGATTACAAACGCTCTGATTTACTACATGGAGTATCCCGATGAGATGCACGATCTGATTAAGACGCTTACGGAGTGGGAGCTTAAGCTTGCTGAGGGTATCTGCTCGAATCTTCATCCCGATGCCATCTTCCACCATGATGACTGGGGCAGTGAGACAAACAGCTTCTTAAGACCGAGCATGTTCGAAGAGTTTTTCGTTGATTCCTACAAAGAGATTTACAAGTACTACCATGATCACGGGGTAGAATTTGTATTCCATCATGCAGACAGTTACTGCGCAAACCTTGTTCCCGACATGATCGAGATGGGTATCGATGTATGGCAGGGCTGGATGCAGTCAAACAATGTTCCTGAGCTTGTAAAGAAGTACGGAGACAAGATTACATTCATGGGCGACATCGATAACAAGGCAGTCGACTTCGTAGGCTGGACACAGGAAGATTGTGAGAAGGCAGCTCTTCGTGCCATCGAGAACAATCCGATGAAGGGCTTTATCCCCTGCATCACACAGGGAGGACCCGGAAGCCTCTATCCCGGAACCTACGAGGGCATCTGGAACGCAATCGACAAGTACAACAAGGATCATTTCGGAATTACAGATCCCGGCAGTGCACGTCTTCCTATGGCAGTTATGTTCTGATTCACGCATTTCAAGCGGCAGGACCCGCCCGGGTTCTGCCGCTTTTATACGCAAGGAGGTTACACATGGATTTCAATGAACTGATAAAGGTTAGAAGATCTGTAAGAAGCTACGTCGAGGGAGAACTGATTCCGGACGATGACGTCAGGATAATTGTTGAAGCCGCAGAGCTTGCTCCTTCATGGAAGAATTCCCAAACGGCCCGTTACTACGTTGCCAACACACCCGAAAGCATTGCCAAACTCGCGCAGACGCTTCCGAGCTTCAATCAGTCGAACTCAAAGGGTGCGGCTCTCGTTGTAACAACGTTTGTAAAGGATATTTCCGGATTTACCGCAGGAACAGCCGAGAACGAGCTTAGCAACAAGTGGGGCGCATACGATCTTGGTCTTTCCAACGCCTACTTCATCCTTGCCGCAAAGAATCTCGGCTATGACACGCTCATCATGGGCATTCGCGATGCAGCTGCAATCAGGCAGCTTTTTGGTATTCCGAAAACCGAACAGATCACTTCTGTCATCGCCCTCGGAAAGGGTGCAAAGGACGGCATATTAAGATCAGGTAAAGATGTAAACGATGTTCTGAAGTTTATAAAAGTACAAGAGAACCCACTGCCTTAAAGCAGCGGGTGCTCTTGTACGAGGTACGGGGTTTCAAACCCCGTACCTCGTAAGGCACGAAGTGCCACTTTTATATGAGCAAGTAGCGAAGCGGATTGCGAATAACATTGACAAAGTACAAGAGAACCCACTGCCTTAAAGCAGCGGGTGCTCTTGTACGAGGTGCGGGGTTTTATTTCTCGGGATAGTTCCACTTGCAGAAACGCCAGTAGGGTTTTGCTACCCGCTCGGCATAGGCATCCGGATCCACGTCGTGCCAGTCATAGAAACCCTTCCCGCATTTTGCTCCCATCTCGCCTTTTTCCATGAGATCGCGGATAGTCTTTGGAGTCTGCTTCTCGTCTGAGAGGTGCGGAAAAAGATTGTCACATACGGTGCTGCAAAGCTGCATGCCGCCGTTGTCAAAGTGTTCAAAGATTCCGATTGAAGTGTAGCGGGGCGTGAAGCTGTATTGCAGACATGTGTCAATGTCACGAGGGTCGGCAATGCCCTTTTCTACAAGACTTATCGCCTCACGAAGAAGCGCAAACTGAAGCCTGTTCCCGATAAACCCGGGAGTGGGCTTTTTCAGAACAACGGGCTTCCTGTCGAGTTCTTCAAGGACCTCGACGGCATAATCGATGACACCTTCCGCCGTCCCGGCAGATCCGCACAGTTCAAAATAGGGGACCATATGGGCAGGATTGAACGGATGCGTAACAATAATTCTGTCGCGGTACTTGTCTGCACCTTTTGCGAGCTCATCAGGGACGATTGACGAACTGACCGAGCAAATTGCCCGAAGAACAGGACAATTTTCCTCGAGAGCCCTGTAAACTTTGTGCTTTTCATCAACGTCCTCAATGATGCACTCAAACGCAATTTCAGTTTCTTCCAGTTCACTGTAGGAAGATACAAAATGTACGTACTTCATGCAAATTCCAATCTGTTTTTCATCGATAAGCGCATGGCTTTTCATCTGATTGAATGTATCCCTTATGACATTCAAACATCTTTGCCGTGAAGCATCGCTTCGTGCGAGAACAAAAGCATCCATTCCGTGTCCGGCACATAAAACCGCCATGGAAGAAGCTATCATGCCTGTTCCGATAATTGCTGCTTTTCTGTTTTTCATATGAACACCACCTGTCTGTCCGGTTTATTCTGCAGAATGTATTATATCATTTTATTTGATTAAGAGATAGGAAAAACATGTTGACAAAAGTATATAATAGATGTAACGTACTAGAGAAAGAACACTTTTTAACTTTAAACCGTAACGCTTTAAGGCGATAAAGTGCTGCGCCGGCTGTAAAATGCCCCTGTATGACAGCAGTTATATGTCGCTAAAGTGCAATGGTATAATTAAGGCATTAAAGTGCAATGACGGCTTAATTCTGCTATAGCAGATAGCGGCTTTCTCTACTAAAACACATAAATATCTTTACTGTGTTAAAGAACGAATAATAATCAGAGAGGATACAGAAATGATAGTTGTACTCAAACCAAACGTAGCAGAAGAAAAGAAAAATCAGATGATAGAATGGCTTAAGGGAATGGGACTTGATGTTCACATTTCTGTCGGAGAGTATCAGACTGTTCTCGGACTGATTGGTGACACGACGAGTGTTGACATGAACCTTATTGACAGTCTTGAAATTGTTGATTCGGTTAAGCGTGTGTCTGAGACATTCAAGTGCTGCAACAGAAAATTTCATCCTGAGGATACGGTGGTTTCAGTCGGTGATGTTAAACTCGGCGGAGGAAATTTCTGCCTGATAGCGGGTCCCTGCTCTGTTGAGTCCGAGGATCAGATTGTCGAAGTGGCAAAGGCCGTAAAGGCGGCAGGTGCTGATATGCTACGCGGCGGTGCATTCAAGCCGAGGACTTCACCGTATGATTTTCAGGGTCTTAGGGGTGATGGCATAGAACTTTTGAAGATAGCGCGCAAAGAAACGGGACTTCCCATTGTCACTGAGATAATGAGCGTTTCGGACCTTAATCTGTTTGAGGATGTTGATGTTCTTCAGGTTGGCGCAAGAAACATGCAGAATTTTGACCTTCTTAAGGAGCTCGGTCACACAGAAAAGCCGATTCTCTTGAAGCGAGGGCTTGCCAACACTTTGAAAGAGCTTCTGATGAGTGCCGAATACATCATGGCAAACGGAAACGAGCAGGTAATTCTATGCGAGCGTGGAATCCGTACCTACAGCGATTATCTGAGGAATACGCTTGATTTGTCTGCTGTTCCTATGCTTCATGAGCTTTCTCATCTGCCCGTAATCGTTGATCCAAGCCATGCGACCGGAATTGCACGAATTGTTTCGCCGATGGCTCTAGCGGCAACTGCCTGCGGAAGTGACGGCCTGATTATCGAAGTTCACAACGATCCGCCTCATGCTCTGTGTGACGGCGCACAGTCACTTCGCCCCGAGGAGTATGCTGAACTTGTGAAGAAGGTAAAGGCAGTTCGTGAAGTGACAAACGGGTGATTGCCATGTTTACGTGAGTAATCGAGAGGTGACAAACGGCTGATTGTCAGATGCTTGCGGTGAGTAATCGAGAGGTGACAAACGGCTGATTGTCAGATGCTTACGGTGAGTAATCGGGAGGTTATGAAATGATTATTGGAATAGTTGGACTTGGATTGATCGGAGGATCGTTTGCAAAGGCATACAGCAAGGCCGGGCATACAGTCCTGGCAGTTGAAAAGGATCCCTCGGTTATGCAGTACGCAATGCTGAAGGGGATTGCCGACCATGAGCTAAGGGCTGAAGAGTTGCGAGAATGCGACCTGATTCTTATATGCACCTATCCGAAAGCAGCAATCGGGTTCCTTGAAGAGAACGGAAAGTACATCGGCGAAAAGCCCGTTGTCATAGACTGCTGCGGTACGAAGCGCAACATAGTCGACAAGGGGCGTGAACTTGCGTCTGAGTACGGTTTTACTTACGTTGGCGGACATCCTATGGCGGGAACCCAGTTTTCGGGGATTAAGTACTCGAAGGAGGGCATGTATAAGGACGCGCCCATGATTATCGTGCCGCCGCGTTACGACGATATTGTGCTTTTTGACAGAATAAAGAAGATGCTTATGCCGGCAGGGTTTTCACAGGTAACTGTAACGACTGCCGAGAAGCATGATGAGATGATTGCCTATACTTCACAGCTTGCACATGTCGTATCAAGTGCCTACATCAAGAGCCCGACTGTGCGAAATCACAAGGGCATGTCGGCCGGGAGCTACAAGGATATGACGCGTGTTGCGTGGCTGAGTCCGGAGATGTGGACGGAGCTGTGCCTTGACAACCGGGATAATCTGATAAAAGAGACTGATATTTTTATTGAGAATCTGATGGCATATCGTGAGGCTCTTGCCGCAGGCGACGGGGAGCGCCTTAAGGAGCTGTTCGCCGAGGGCAAGCGCATGAAGGAAGAGGTCGACGGGTAGCAGTATTGCGTCCGAAAGGAGAAATCATGCAGATAATAAATGTAAATGCATCACAAAATTATGATGTTCGAATAGGAGCGGGGATACTCACGGTGCCGGGAAATTTCCCGCTTAAGAATTTTTCGGACAGGACTGTCATGATCGCATCGGATGATTCAGTGGCAGGAATCTACGGAAAACAGCTTGAGACAATTCTTGCCGGGGCGGGAATCAGAACCCTGAAGTTTATATTCCCGCACGGAGAGCAGAGCAAGAATCTTACGACGTACAGCCGGCTTGTAGATGCGATGTTTGCGGGTCGTATGACAAGAAGCGACCTGATAATCGCACTCGGAGGCGGAGTTGTCGGGGATATTGCGGGCTTTGCCGCTGCAACCTACCAGCGCGGTGTGGATTTTATCCAGATACCGACGACACTGCTCGCGGCTGTCGATTCGTCTGTCGGAGGAAAGACGGGCGTCGATCTTGAAGGCGGGAAGAACCAGATTGGAGTGTTCCATCAGCCGATTGAGGTTATCTGTGATACGGATGCTTTGAAGACGCTCCCTGAAGCCGAGTATCGGAACGGAAGCGCTGAGGTCATCAAGTATGCGATGATCGGCAGCGAGAAGCTTTTCCTCGACATTGATGCTGTTCCGATTTCGGAGCAGTATGAGCACGTCATTGCAAAATGCGTGGCGATGAAGCGCGATTTTGTCGAGCAGGACGAGTTTGATCTTGGGGTCAGAATGCTTCTGAATTTCGGTCACACGATCGGACATGCCGTTGAAGTAGCCAGCCGTTTTTCCATCCCGCACGGAATGGCCGTAGCCATCGGAATGGCTGTTATGACAAAAGCGGCAGAGCAGATGGGACACTGTGAACGCGGTTCATATGAAGAGCTGGTCCTCATGTTGAAGCAGTACGGGCTGCCCTTTGAGTCGCCTTATCCGGCTGACCGCCTTGCAGACATCATGATGACGGACAAAAAGAGTCAGGGCAATCTTATCACTCTGGTTGTACCCGAAAAAATAGGAAAATGCGCTCCACTCAAGATCTCAAAGACAGAAATTCCTTCATGGCTTAAGGCAGGAGGAATCTGAGCGGTTTTGAACCGATTCTGTGCCCCGGAGGCTCATCACGATAACCCGACGAAAACCGCCAAATGGTTTCCCCGGGGGCTGCATGAGCATCCGGGGTACAGCACGTTTTGGCACTGCCTGATTGTCCTGTTACATATTTTTACTGAAGGCTTTGAATTCCTTCATTGAACGGAGCCCGGTTTTTATGACGGAAAGAACGTTGATTGAGTTATTCCCGCCCGCGCGGGGCTTGAAGCTGATTTCTTCAAAGCAGATCTGTTCCCTGTAATATGAAAAGAATGCGGTCAGTGCGATGTTTGGAAGGAAGTAGTCTCCTGGAAGCCTGTCAATGTATTTTGCGACAAGGCATGTCTTCATAAGTCTGAAGGGTGCGTTTGCATCGGGAACTCTTATCTTGAAATAGTAGCGAAGCATCAGGCAGACAGTCTTTTCGACAAAGACTCGGGAAATTCCGTCGCCGCGTACAGTTCTGTTTCCGATGAGGGCATCAAAACGGAAGCGATTGTTCCAGAAAGCGTCGAATTCCTTCGGATCTGTCTGACCGTCGGAATCTGTCTGGAAAATGAAGTCGGCGCCGCATTTTATCGCATAATCGTAGAGAGCGATAAGCTTTGGACCGTGAAGGTGATTGTCGTTTTCAAGAATCTCGAGTTTTGAAAACCCGGCGCCTATCAGGTCTTCAAGAATCTCGTGCGTCTTGTCGGTACTTCCGTAATCAGCAACAACAAGGCGTGAATTGGCATCCTTTCCTTCAATGACGGGATACCATTCTCTGATTACTTTTTCAATGTTTGCCTGCTCGTTATATGCCGGCATGACAAGAAACAGCACGTCCATTTCGAATTCTCCTTCCTTGCGGATTCTTAGGGAGGAGCCCTAAGCCTCCGGAGAGTATATGTCCTTTTCCATACGGCGCTTTACACTATTCATCTCACCCAAAGCCTTCGGGGAGTCTGCAGCTTTTCAGTACGTTACTTTACACTGTCCATTCGGATACTACCACAGATTTGAAGGAAACGCCACCCTCGAATACTTCAGGTAAAGAAACAGACGAGGGGAAGGCAACGTCGCAGCTTTTGCGGCATTTAAAATGCATGACGTCAACTCGTATTTATTGCGTTTTTTCACAAAATGAGCTACAGTAATATTGTGACACTATGCTTGCGATTTCGTGAAGGATATGATCGGAGAAGAAATATGAAAAGACATAAATCAACAAAATTGATACCTGTTTTCGTGATGGTGGCATTTCTCATGATGCTGCTCGCCGGATGCGGACGGGAACGGAAGAAGTTTGAGACATTCGATGATTTCAATACTACACCGGCAAAGGTCGGTGTGTATCTTGGAAGTACGGCAGAAGAGGCACTTTCAAAAGATTTTCCGCTAGTTGAACAGGTGTATATCAATACTGTCGGAGATATGGTTTTAAATCTTACTCAGGGAAACATCGATTCATTCGTTATGGACTGTCCCACAATCAATTATCTGAAGCAGGAGTACCCCGAGATTTCGATTATAGATACGCCTGTTACAACATCCTTTTTTGCTGCGGCCCTTTCAAATTCCTTCGCACATTCAACAAAGGGTGAGCAGTTCAATGAATTTATCAGGAAAATAAGGAGCGACGGGACAGCCGGGCAGATGCAGGATCTGTGGTTTGCCGGAGACAATGAAAATATTCGGGCGATTCCCTTTGAAGAGCTCCCGGACATAAACGGTGTGGTGAAGGTGGCGGCTGCTACCGAGAATCTTCCTTACGTAATGATTTCGAACAACAAAGTAACAGGCTATGAGATTGACCTCATCTACAGATTTTGCAAGGAGTACGGCTATGCTATGAAATGCGAAAGTCTTTCCTGGGGAGCAATGATGAACGGTACTACTGCCGGCGACTATGACATCGGTGTCGGCAACAACATGCTGAGCGATCAAAGAAAGGGAAACGTAATCTTTTCAGAGCCGGAAGGAAGCTACGATATTGTTTTTGCCGTTTATGCCGATGGAGAAGAAGCGAAAGAGAGCATTGATCTTGCAGCGCGCTTTAGAAGGACCGTTATTAATGAAGACCGTTGGCTGATGATTCTTGCCGGAATCGGAAAAACCCTGATAATTACCATAGGTGCGGTTATTTGCGGCACGATTCTTGGATTTGCCTTGTTCATGCTCTGCAGGAAAAAGAATCGCTTCTGGTGCCGTTTTGCCGATTTTTACAGCTGGCTCATTGACGGATTTCCGATTGTCGTTCTTTTGATGTTCGGTTACTATATTGTTTTTGCAAACTTTGATATTAATGCTTTAGTGGTCTGTATAATGACTTTTTCACTCACATTTGCCTCGGGATTCCTCGGAATGCTTCGCTCCTCTGTGGGCTCGATTGATGAGGGACAGATGAAAGCTGCCCTTGGGTTAGGATTCCGCGAGCGCCGGGCCTTTTTCAGAATCATACTTCCTCAGGCAGTGTGTATCATGAAACCGGCGTATATATCGCTTATAGCGCAGACACTGAAAGGCACTGCGATTGTCGGCTACATCACGGTCGAAGACCTGACACGCTCGGTTGATCTCATCAGAAGTATCACCTTTGACGCACTCTTCCCTATTATCATTTCGGCGGTCATCTACTTCCTGCTGGCGTGGCTGCTCGGAGCACTCGTAAAGCCGTTGCTTGAGCTTTTCGACAAGAGACGGCGCTCACGGGTACAGATCAGAAAGGAGATCGGCGATGAATGATTCCATTTATATGAAGAGCGGAAACACATTTTTCAATTCCATCCGTCTTGAACATCTGAGTAAAAAGTTTGACGGCTGCGAACCGTTAAAGGATGTCAATGTCACAATTAACCGCGGCGATGTAATAAGCGTTATCGGACCGTCGGGAACAGGAAAGTCAACTCTTCTTAACTGCATTAATCTTCTCGATCCACCTACCGGCGGCCGGATTTTCCTTGATGACCGCGAGGTTACGAACAACGGAATCGAACCCGATGTTCTCAGACAGCACATAGGAATGGTTTTCCAGTCCTTTAACCTGTTTGCAAACATGACGGTTATCGAGAATCTGATGATCGGGCCGGGACTTCTTCTCGGACGGGACAAAGACACCTGCCGCAAGCGGGCCTTTGAGCTTCTTGAAAAGGTGGGGCTTTCGGAGAAAGCTTATTCCTATCCCGATGAACTTTCAGGAGGTCAGAAGCAGCGCGTTGCGATTGCAAGAGCCCTTGCCATGGATCCTGAGATGATTCTTTTTGATGAACCGACGAGTGCGCTTGATCCGACTATGGTTGATGAAGTTGAGAACGTTATTTCAATGCTTGCAAAGACCGGAATTACAATGATGATTGTTACTCATGACATGCGTTTTGCAAAGAATGTTTCAAATCGTGTGTTCTATCTTGACGAGGGCGGCATCTACGAAGACGGAACTCCCAAGCAGATTTTTGAGTCGCCTAAGAGAGAGAAGACAAGAGAATTTATTCTTAGAGGCAAGATTTTGGAATATGAAGTACACGGAAAAGATTTTTCGCATGATAGTTTCTATGACAGCCTGACAAAATTTGCGTCGGTTCTTGATGTCTCACCCGAGAGCAAATTCAGGATGAATCTCCTTTTTGAAGAGCTTTTCCTGATTCAGATGTATCCTCTGTTTACTGATGAGGATTCGGCAAAGATTATGATTCTGCTTAATAGCGGTGAAATTGTGCTTAAGGTGTCAGTTAACCTCGAAGTTGCCGCGCGAATGAAAAAAAAGGATGACAAGGAGATTTCGATATCCATACTTAAGGGCATGTCAAAGAGCATAGAGGAGCATTTTGAAAATAATATCGCAACTTTTTCAATTGTAGTATAATTGACCTTGCGGCGCGCCGATTATGTGGGGACGTGGCTCCGGCCGTCACAGGAAAGAGGTAGAGGCATATGAGTGCAGTTGTGACCATAAAGAGGGGTGAAGGACGTTCACTGAAGGCGGGCGGACCCTGGATTTTTGACAACGAGATTGAATCGGTCATGGGAAGCTTTGAGAACGGAGACATCGTAATCGTGAAAGATTTTGACGGCTATGGACTCGGCCGCGGCTTCATAAACATGAATTCAAAGATTCGTGTACGCATGATGACGAGGGATGTCAATCGTGAGATTGATGAGGAATTCCTCCGTATGCGTGTCAGAAATGCGTGGGAGTACAGAAAGCGCACCGTTGACACATCGAGCTGCAGACTGATTTTCGGCGAGGCGGATTTTCTTCCCGGGCTCACCGTCGACAAATTTGCCGATGTCCTTGTTGTCGAGTCGCTGGCACTTGGCATCGACCGGATGAAGAATGATATCATTCGTTGCCTTATTGAGGTTCTTTCCGGGGACGGTGTTCATATCCGCGGAGTTTACGAGCGAAGCGACGCAAAGGAACGCGAAAAGGAAGGTATGCAGCGCGTCAAGGGCTTCATTGGCGAAGAATTTGACACGGACGTCGAGATTGTCGAGAACGGTGTCAGGTACATCGTGGATATAAAGGATGGCCAGAAAACAGGCTTTTTCCTTGATCAGAAGTACAACAGGGCAGCAGTCGGACGTTTGTGCAAGGGCGCAAAAGTCCTCGACTGTTTCACTCATACAGGGTCGTTTGCGCTGAATGCGGGAATTTGCGGAGCAGCAGAGGTCACAGGCGTTGACATCAGCGAGTCTGGCGTAAAGCAGGCCCGCCTGAATGCTGAGTTGAACGGGCTTTCAGACAGAGTGAATTTTCTATGCGCCGATGTCTTTGATGTACTTACACAGAAGTCGGCAGCAGGTGAACTCTACGATGTTGTAATCCTTGATCCACCTGCTTTTACAAAGTCACGTGAATCTGTCAAAAATGCCACGAAAGGCTACTACGAGATTAACCTGAAGGGTCTCGGACTTGTAAAGGATGGCGGATATCTTGCTACCTGCTCCTGCTCTCACTTCATGAGCTACGAGCTCTTTACCGGGACTATTGGGCGTGCGGCACGTGCGGCACACAAGCGTCTGCGTCAGGTGGAATTTCGCACACAGGCTCCGGATCACCCTATTCTCTGGTCTTCGGACGCATCCTACTATCTGAAGTTCTATATCTTCCAGGTGGTGAATGAGAAGTAGGGAAAATGTAAGTCAAAGTTATTTGTAATGCGTATAGCTGCTTGCTCAAGCCAGGGTTATTTGTAATCCGTATAGCTGCTTGCTCAAGCCAGGTTTTTTGCAATCCGTGTAGCTGCTTGCTCATGCCAGGGTTATTTGTAATGCGTCGCTGCTTGCGCATATAACAACAGGCCCTTATGCACCGCGCATAAGGGCCTGTTGTTATAATCACAGAATCTTTTTTATTTCGTGCCAACTTTCCTGATCGAATCGAGAAGCCGCTCTGCGTTGTAGGGTTTAACGATGAAATCACGGGCACCGCTCTGAACGGCATCGACGATGTAATCCTGCTGCCCCATACTGGAGCACACGATGGCCTTCATCTGAGGGTCATAGGCTTTAATCATTTTCAGAGAATCAATTCCGTTGCAATCGGGCATTGTGATGTCCATGAGAACGAGGTCGGGTTTGTAGAGCTTGTACTCTTCAAGTGCTTTGAAGCCGTTGGACGCTTCTGCAACAACCGTGTGACCGCCTTCCTCGACAATCTTGCGAAGAGCCAGTCTTGCGAATGCAGCATCATCTACAATGAGAATATTCATGGGCACCTCCATATCAAAAACGATTATTTAAAGCAGATTTGTTACGGTCCCTACCGATACGTAATTGTTGCAAATTGCATGGAGATCGGTTCCTTCGGGAGCCTCAAAGCTTCGCCTTGTCCGAATGGTAAAGATCCGGTGACCGTCATTTTCGGGCGTGAGCTCGAATTTGTCTTGATAGAAGTTCACGGCAGCGAGGGTACGGTCATACAGAATGCCTTTACATTCGGAAATGTGGCAGTCAGGGAAGTTAATGTTCCAGATTTTTCCGGGAGGGAGAGGCTTATCCATGTGCTCGACAAGCATCTCTTCGAGGTAGCGGTCTGTGGTTTCGCGAAGTCCGTTGAAGGGCTGCGAAAACGCGATGGCGGGAATTCCTCTGAAGGCTGCCTCAAAAGCGGCACCGACTGTACCGGAGTACTGGATGTCGGCTGCAATATTGAAACCGTTGTTGATGCCGGAAAGGCACAAATCGGGCTTGTGACCGATCAGCTCAATCCCGACGCGGACGCAGTCAGCAGGGAAACTGTTGATGTAGTAGGCATGAGCACCTTCGATGTAGTTGGGAACCTCGTAAACATCAATCGGAATACCGAGTGAAATGCAGTGGGATTTGGCACTCTGCTGTTTCTCGGGGGCAACGATGTAGAGATCACCATACTTATTTGCGACCTCTGCAAGTGTCCGCAGCCCCTCGGATTTGATGCCGTCATCGTTAACAAGTAAGATTGTTTTCCTGTTTTTCATTAGCTACCTCCACACATACACACACAATAATAATAACTCATGGATTCTTGAATTTCAAGGTTTCATTGGCAGAATGAATGTGCTAAAATTGCAGTAGTTTAAACGGAAAGTACAGGATGAAAATGATGAGTTTCAGGTTAATAGCTTTTGATATGGATGGAACACTTCTTGATTCAAAGAAGTGCATTTCCGGGAAGGTACTTGAGGCAATGGATCGTGCCGCAGGCGAGGGCAGATTGATAGCGCTTTCAACGGGACGCAGCCTTGCAGAGCTTGTGGACTATCTGCCGGTTTTGAAACAGGTCCGCTATCTCAGCTGTGTTTCGGGCGGGTATGTGTATGACTGCTTTGAGAAGCGCTTTATTTGCAAGAGTGTAATGAGCGACGATATTATCCATCGGCTTTTTGAGGTATCAAAGCTTGAAGACACTATGATTCAGATGCAGACCGAGGGTACAATCCTGAATCGGCACAAGGTCGAAATCATGGAGCATTTTCAGATTGCTGTATATAAAGAGATGTTTAAGAAGGTCGGGACTCTCGTTGATGATGAGTTCGACTATTATGACAGGGAGCATCCCGGAGTGGTGAAGCTGAATATCTACCACACCGATTCTGAGGCAAGGGAGCGCACCAAGGCACGGCTTTCCGACCTTGACACGGAACAGGTCTACTCCGAGGTCACTTCGCTTGAGTTTACGAATCGCGGTGTCTCGAAGGGCTCAGGCCTTGTGAATCTTTGCAGGAACATCGGCCTCGACCCCGCGCAGGCAATCTGTGTCGGTGATGGGGAAAATGATATTCCGGCATTAAAGGCAGCCGGCCTCGGGATAGCAATGGGAAATGCCTCCGAGAAGGTAAAATCAAGTGCCGGAGCGGTGGTTTCCGACAATGATCATGACGGCTGTGCCGAGGCAATCCTGAAGTATCTTCTTTGATTGGAAGCTGAGTGATGATTAGAAAGAATCTTGAAATCTATTTTAAGACTCTCGGTTTTACTCTTCCGAGGATTATCAAGCTTTACATCAGTGTACTGGTGGTAACGCTGCTCTCTGCCTTTGTCTATTTTCTGACCTGTTCGAACACCACGCTGTGTGCGGCCGCAACGTTTCTGACGGCGGCAGTAACAGTTTTTCTTGCGAGAAAGATTGTCAACTGGAAAAAGCACCGGATTAATTTCGCGCGAATAGGCATCTACGTTAAGTCAATCAGGGACGGAAAAGTTCCCAAAAGGGCAAAAAGGACGGGAAATGAGATTATGTGGGAAGTCTACGACAAGAGGCTTTCGATTCTCTATCTTGTCAGGCAGACAATGAAGCTTGCTGTGCGGTTCATCGGAAGAAAGCGAAAGCCCGGCTTTGAGGAATTTTTCAGGGAATACGTTACCGATTGCAAGTCACTTCTTTCGTTTTATCTTGGAAATCTGATTCCTTTTGCGGGCACAATCTGCACCGCGTACTACTTTGTCGGCAAAGAATCAACGCTGTTTGAAAAGCTTAAGCGCGGTATCAGACTGTTCTATGAGTATTTCCGGAAACTGTTCGGAAAGTGGATCGGATGGATTCTGTTCTATACGGTAATTATTGCTGTTTTTGTCGTGCTTCGATACGGAAGTAATTATGAGGCGATAAATGCGTTTGGAGACAAATACAGCGACTATTTCGGCTATATCATTACCGCCGTCGACAAGAGTGCAAAATCGACCGATAACGCCGAGGCGGCACTGGTCGTTTTCCTCACGGCGCTTGACACGGCATGTATCTTCTTCCCGCTTATTAAGCCCTTCGGAGACATATCGATTATCCGCAGGTTTTTGAAATGTCTAAATGAAGACAATATAATTGAAAGCGTGGAAAAAGCTTCGAAGATAGTATTTTTTGATATCGACGGAACAATCTGGGACTGGGACGGCGTGATTCCCGACAGTACAAAGCAGGCAATCAGGCGGCTTAAGGCAAACGGGCACATTCCGGTTATCTGCTCCGGTCGAAGCCGAAGTCACATCTGTTCAAAGGAGCTTCTCGACCTGCCGTTTGACGGCATAATCGGTGCCTGCGGCTGTCATGTCGAAGTCGGCGGAAAGATTATCAGAGAGCGCTACATCAAAAAAGAGTACCTGCCTGAAATTATCACTCTTTCCGAAAGGTGCGGTGTTCCGATTGTTCTTGAAGGACCGTACAGGCATTGGGTTTCGGAAAAAGGCTTTGAAGGAGACAGCTTTGTAGACAATATGCGTAAGAGCATGGGGGAAAACTTTATCCCGCTTCGCGGCTATTCAACTGACATGGTCGTAAACAAGTTCGCCGGTGATGTGATAGGAACATCCGATTTTGATACTTTCAGAAACGGACTTGCAGATCATTTTGACTTTATTATACATGAGATTGCATCCGGGGATGATGTAAAATCTCCGGGTGACGATTCCGCAAAAGTCCTGACAGTCTTCGAGTGCGTCATCCCTGGGACCAGCAAGGCGGACGGCATCAGATGCATCTGCGACTGCTTCGGGCAGCAGCCGGAAGCCGCTTTCGCAATCGGTGACAGCAACAACGACATAGCGATGTTAAAATGCGTCGGCACCGGAATTGCAATGGGCAATGCCACTGATACTCTGAAGTCTGTCGCAGACTACGTCACTACAGATATTCACGATGACGGAATACAAAACGCGCTTTTGCATTTCGGACTGATTTAATCCTGTCGGCAGAGGAAAGAGAACGGTACATATATTCCTGTTCTTTTCTGCAAGCCGGCAGGAAAGAAGCAAGGTATTATCATGGCCATATTCGTCTTGAAATGGATGATGTTTTTGATATAATCAGTGTAGTATGTGGGGTTGATAAACTTTTACTTACGGCAGAAGAATTGCTGCTTTTGCTTGAGGCAGAAGGCTTGCGGTACGGGAGGAAAGAAGAGTTATGTTTATTCGCTGCATGAAAAATTATTTTCACAGTCTGAGATATGTGTTTTCGGCACTGGGGGTGATGTTTCTTGCACTGATGATCGGTATTTCGGTTTTCATATCAGGTTACAGGAATACGATAACGACCATGGTTACCGATGTTAAGGAACTGACCGACAGTACCGATTTGAGTTTAACAAGAGTTACTCAGAGTATCGCAAATGCGTTCAGAAGTCAGGATTCCGGTGAAAGACGTGAGCTTGCAAGCGTTGATGGCGCCGAGGAGTTTGTAACAGAGAGCATAGGCGACGCTATTTCGGGGACAGTTGACAATTATGCCAATTACGCATCGGGAATAGCGGACATTATCGGTGTGACGGTTGCAAATTTGTTGCTGTTCATCGGGTTGTTTGTTCTGTTGCAGGTTTTGGGCGTTATCTTTGCCGGAACTCTTACTCAGTATTTCATCAGAACGGACATAGAGAAGCGAAACATCTTTAAGGCATTTGCGGCAAGACTGATTCACTGTTTTTTCGTGATTCTTACAATAGCAATAGTAGTGGTAATCGGATATTACCGGAATTACGTCGGACTTGTTCTTCTGGCACTCTATCCCTTCTTCTACTGTTTCATTACGCTTTTCAGTGCCTATCTGACAAGCGGAAAGGGAAGACCGGGATTCAAATCGGTTGTCAGGCCGCGTGCGATATTTGCACTGTTTGCGGCAAACCTTGTGAGCATTGCATTCAGTATTTTGGTCGGTGCGGGAATTTTCGCTATCGGAAGCGGCATTATCGCAGTTTATATTGCAATTGCTTTGTTTATCGTAAGCGCAGCAGTAACATCGCTTAATGCCTCTGTTATTGTGCAGTTTAACAGGGAGAAGGCATGCGAAGCATCCTGTGTGATTTCGCAGGAGCCGGAGCCTTCTGATGTCAAAGAAGATTCGGAAGAAGCCGAAACAGAAACACCATCAGAGGACGGAGAAAATAAATAGCTTGAAGGAGGAATGTTATGTACGCAAAGCACGAGCCCCAGGGGCTGTATCTTGAGGATTATGTTATCGGAAAGGAGTACGTCAGCCAAAGCCGTACCATTACGGAGGCCGATGTAACGAATTTCGCAGGTCTTTCGGGTGACTTTAATCCGCTTCACACAGATGAGGAGTTTGGAAAGACAACAATGTTCGGGACAAGGATTGCGCATGGTGCGCTTGGATTTATTGTTTCGACAGGTCTCACAAACATGATGGGAATTGCTGAGGGAACTACAATCGCATTTCTTGAGTGTACAGTAAAGTACCCTGCACCGCTTAAGATTGGTGACACTGTCCGCGTTGTACTCACTCCTACGGAGACGAAGCACAGCTCAAAGCCCGGCAAAGGAATCCTTAAGCAGAACATCAAGCTTGTCAACCAGGATGATGTTTGCGTGATGGAATCAGATCAGGTGCTCATGGTCAAGGCCAGGGAGTAAATGACTCAGTGTTTTCCCTTTAATATCGGTGAAATCGATTTATAGATGAGCATCGTGATAACTACGCAGAGCAGACCCTTTACGGTTGTGAAAGGCAGGTTGAAAACGAAGAGACTCTGAAGAACCGACTTCATTCCGGGAAGAATTGCCTGATAGGCTGAAAGAACGACCTCTTCAGGCATAAATGCCTTATAGTAGAAGGGGTAAACAACAAAATAGTTCGAAGGGATGCAGATGATACCCATTGCGAAGGCACCGAGGATACCGCCGATAAGGGCATTCCTTTTTGTCTTTTTGTGTTTGTAGACAGCCCCGGCCGTGAAGCAGAATACCGCTCCGAGGATGAAGTTTGAAAGCTCGCCGACAGTGGCACTTTGAGAGACGAGGCAATGCAGCAGGTTCTTTACAAACTCAATTAGTACACCTGCGACAGGTCCGTAGGCAAATGCGCCGATAAGTGCGGGAAGATCCGAAAGATCGAACGTGATGAAAAACGGCATGACGGGCAATGAAATTTCAATGTACTGGAGTACAAATGCAAGTGCCGCAAGCATTGAAATTCCCGCGATTTCTCTTGTGGAGAGCTTTTTGTCCAATGTCGCGGTTTCAGTGCTGCCCTTTGAAGATTTGGTGCGATGCTTTTTAAGAATGTTCTTTTCAGATAAATCGGTAGTATTGTTCATTTTTTCTCCTTTCATCCAGACTATACTGTCGGTTCCGGAATCGCACCGGATCAGCCTTAACGGCTTGCGGACTACCAAAGGATTACCGCCGATCGGGAATTCTCTAAAAGAGTCACCCTGCCCCGAAGAATCTATTTTCATTGACAGATGAATTCTAGCTCTACGTTTTCGTAATGTCAAGCAAATTGTGATGCAAACTAAAATCCGGATGCTCTATGCCGGTACCGGCGGGATTTGATGCCGGATACGGAGACCGTTTTGCATCAGGTAAATAAGGAGGGAGAAGAAATGAAGGTTTTGATGATTAACGGCAGTCGCCGTGCAAACGGATGTACATTTACAGCACTTAATGTTATTGCTGATTCTCTCAAAAAGCAGGGAGTTGATTCCGAAATATTACACATCGGCGACAAAGTGCTTAACGGCGAAATCAATGAGACGGTTGCAAATGCAAAGGAGCTTATGAAAGACTGTGACGCGCTTATTGTCGGTTCGCCGGTATACTATGCTTCACCGAGCGGCGAGGTAGAGGTTTTCCTTGACAGATTTTTCGCAGCTGCGGGCGATTTTCTTGAGTATAAGCCTGCTGCAGCAATCTGCTCGGCACGGCGTGGCGGCACAACGGCATCAATCGATGCCCTCAACAAGTACTTTATGATTCTTCAGATGCCGATTGTATCTTCAACTTACTGGAACATGGTACATGGCAACAGTCCCGAGGACGTTTTGCAGGATGAGGAAGGTCTTCAGATTATGCGCTGTCTGGGAACGAACATGGCCTGGATTCTTAAAAGTATCGAAGCCGGTAAGGCTTCCGGTGTTACTCAGCCTGAAAAGGAGAAAAAGATCAAGACTAATTTCGTAAGATGATTATTTTGCACTTTTAGCGGAAATAGGGTATTATATTGCGTCGACTAAGACATTTATTTCATGTATTATCAGCATTACACTGATACCATCAAGGTTATGAATTGTTCGTAAAAACATTGGAGGGACAGTATATGTGTTACAATTATGAAAAAGAAAGAATCGAAGCAATTGATGCCGGAAGGTATGCCCTTGGAAATCTGAATGCAGCAAAGAACGAGCTTGACACCGCAAGGGGTTGGGGAATCATCGACATCCTCGGGGGCGGCTTCATTTCGACGGCGATAAAGCAGAGCAAGATGAATTCTGCCCGCCGATGCATTGAACGCGCAAAACAGGATCTTGCGAGATTCAGCAGGGAGCTTAACGACCTCGCGGGTCACATTACAATCAATATTGATCTTGATTCGTTTGCATCGTTCGCAGATTATTTCTTTGACGGAATGATTGCGGATTTCTACGTGCAGTCGAAGATAAACCAGGCACGGGAACAGGTGGAAGAGGCGATTTCGATGGTGTCATCAATCCTTAACAGGCTTGAGTTTCGGTAAAATTGGCCTCTGACAAGCTCGGGCAGGGTTTAACCGAAGTATTCGATCAGGTTCTTCAGGCTTTCACAGATGTCTCCGATGGTCTTGAGGCTGCTACTGAGATCGTTTATATCGCAGCTTACACTCGTTGTAGATGCCGAAACCTGCTCTGAGATTGCCGCGTTCTGCTCCGATCCGGATGACAGTCTTGAGATGACTTCAAGAAGCTCGTCCTTTACGATATTAAGAGAATCAGCCTTTTCTCTGATGTTTTCGAGCTTGCGTTCAATGGAGAAAATGTTGGTTTTGAGTGCGGCCATCTTTTCGGATACTACAGCAGCCTTTTCGAGCTGAAGATTATTTGCGGCGACAAGCTGTTCGTTGGACAGGGTCGCCTTTTTCATTGTGTTAACGATGCCCTTGATAATCTCGGAGGTCTCGCGTGCTGATTCGGCAGAATTGTTGGCAAGAGTTTTTATCTCTTCGGCAACAACGGCAAAGCCCTTGCCGTACTGACCGGCATGGCTTGCTTCTACAGAAGCGTTGAGAGCCAGCAGATTGATCTGGAGTGCAAGATCGTCAATTGCCTTAACGACCTTAGTTGCCTGATCGGTGCTTTCAACACCCATCCTGATATCGTGTGAAACATTCTGAACGATTGTATTATTGTTGTTAATGTCAAGGTTCAGCTCGCTTATGCTGTTTTCAGATTCCTCAACGCAGGCATTTATTGTCCTGATGTAGTTGAAGCTCTCGTCAATTTCGTTGTTGACAATGCTGATGCTTGAAGTGAATTCTTCGGTAGATGCCATCGCTTCTTCGGTTGCAGCCGCCTGACTCATGGCACCTTCCGCAACGTTTGTCATTGCCTTTGAGATTTCAGATGCTTCGGAATCTGTCTTGTCTGAGATAATTTTCACCTTTGATGAGAATGCTTCAAGTTCTTCATATCCGTCTGTCATTCTCGATGAGAGGGCAGAAGAAATCTTAAGAAGAAGCCTGTTTGAAATGATGTTGATTGCGACATAGATAACAACGGCGCAGGCAATGATCGAAAGCGATATGATAAGCGTCGCCCGGTTGACTGCATCCTGATTGATACCCGTAAAGAGCATTCCGAAGAAGCGGTCATCAGCGGTGTAGATTGGCTCATAGCAGACGGTGTATTTTGCGTTGATAATCTTGACTGAGTTTTTCGTGTAGGTGTTTCCGGCTTTTACAAGCTCGTAGATTTTCGGATCGGCCTGTGTTCCGAGAACGTAATTTCCGCTTGCGTCTCTGATGTTTGTCAGGACACGTGTGTCATCATAAAAGATTGTGTGAAAAACACTCGAGTCATCGTTGTTGATTTCGTTGAAGAGGTCAACGCTTATTTCTTTTGCACCGCAGAAAATTGTGCCGGTGTCTTCGATGTATTTCCAGTCGTGCTGTCCGTTTTCGAGCCCTTCCTTCAGGTGCGTTGTCGAAGCCTGGGCCATGTTCTTGTAATTTTGCTTTATCTCGTTTACAACAAGAAGAACCGAGATAACACCAACAATTAATGCAACTACTGCTACGGACAAAATTACAAGACGTCTCAGCTCACTCCTGACCGTAGTTGTTCTCTTTTTCTCTTTTGTTCTATTCATAAAAATCTCCGTTCTGCACATTGCCAAATTGTGAATAGAGTGAAAAATGCCCCCAACATGGTACATTATAGTACACAAAGATGAAATTTTCAACATATATATAAAAATACGTGATAGAATGTGGCTGAATAGCAGCGAAATGCTGTATGTAAATGTGAAAGTTGTAGTGGAATGGTTTACAAAATTGTATATAATGGTAGAAAAAGAGAGGGACAGACGATGGGAAGAAGATCAACAAAGGAAAACAAGAATATATATCAGTTAAGTCGTGAATCACTTAATCTGACAAGAGAGGCTGCCTCCGAGGTGCTTGCGTTCATGACTCCGGACAGGATAGAGAAGATTGAAAACGAAAAGAGTACGCCGCACCCCGACGAGATCCTTGCTATGGCAAATGCTTACAGGAATCCGTCACTGTGCAATTATTACTGTTCTCACGAATGCTCCATCGGTCATGAGTGCGTTCCTGAAGTGCAGTCAAAGGACCTTTCGCAGATTACGCTTGAAGTTGTAGCAACACTCAATAACCTTGTCCGCGAGCGCGACAGACTGATTGAGATTACTGTTGACGGCAAGATTACGGATGACGAGGTTCCCGATTTTCTTAAGATCAAGGCAGAGCTTGAAAAGATGTCCGGGACAATCGATTCGTTAAAACTCTGGATTGACAAAACAATTGCGTCAGGGCAGCTTTCGCTGTAAGTGTACGATATGGGAATGAGCTTTGATACAATACTGATAATAGTCCAGATTTTTGTGGTTATTGTGAGTGTCTACATGGCATTCACCGAGGACAAAAAGAAAATATATCTTCTTACGTTTCTGATCAATTTCGGAACGTTTCTGCTCTATGTTATCAACCGTGACACTGCAACGATGATTTCGTGTGCCATTCTTACGGTGAGGGCACTTGCCTACATTTTCAGGGACAGATTTAAGACACCTGCCATCCCTGTTGCCTTTATCGCAATACATCTTGTAATGGGCGCTTTTACGATTGAGGATGCCTGGCAGCTTCTTCCCGTTCTCGCACCCTGTTTTACGGCCGCATACATGTGGTGGGGAAAAACAACCCAGCAGCTTCGTTTCGGTGCGATGGTAACCTGTGCAATGTGGTCTGTATATGAGGGAATGAGCGGGCTTTTCATTGTAATGGTCTGCGATGGAATAACAGCGCTTGCCAATCTTGTTTCAATTATTTTGCACCGCTTTTTTATCAGAGAGTGAGATCGCCACTCCGAGAGCAAACCAGAAAACAGGTGCGGCGGTGATGCAGCTGTCGTTTATAAGAGCTGTAATCATGAAACCGAGAAGGCCTGCGAAAAGACCGATATTCCTGCTTCTGAAGCTTTTGATAAGGCACAGGACAAACAGCACAAGCATCAGGATAAGTGCCGGGATTCCGTTCGAAACGGCGTACTGAAGATACATGTTGTGAGGTCGGTCGATGACGTACTTGCATGAGCCGTGTGTGTTTAAAAGACCGACTATTTCGTTTTGTCTGAAGCAGAACGGGAAGTTGCCGCAGCCCTTGCCTATGAGAAGACATTCGAAAAGAATCGGAAGAGACTGCACCCAGATATAGCCACGGCCCGTCGCAAAACCGTAGAAGTGTTCAAAGCCTGTAATTGCGGGCTGTACGATGTAATCCGTTGTCTCGCTGCCTTGGGCGAAGGCGCGGAAACCGTTCAGCATTGCAAACGGGGCAGTACCTTCGTATCCGAAATGAACATAGAGCATTCGCTCGTCTGTGGCAATGGTGACGGCTTCAAAGCGTTCGTCATCCGGTCTGATGCCGTTCATATGAAAATCGAGTCTGTCATTGTCGATTGATGAGGGGAGTCTTTCAAGGGTTTTATTATCACCGTCGGTAAGTGTGATGCAGTCAACGAAGCTGTCAGGTGAAGCACCTGTCATTTCGTATTCATCAAGCTTTGACACATCAAGGATCAGATGAAGCGTGTTCTCCCCCGAAGTGAAGAAAAGCTCCCCGCCAATAAGCTCTGCCTTGTCGAGCTTAAAGAGCTTTTGTGATGAGTTGTCGGAAACATCAGCCTTCACGGTGGATTGCGGTGAAGACGGTTCGGATGACGTGTTTCCGGTCTTTCCCGCTCCGAGGGTAATCGATGCGAAGATGAGGACGGCGCCAAGCGCGGCTGAAGCGACCAGCTTTATGATAACGGTTCCCTTTTTGGGAGCCTTTTTTATTGCAAAGAAAGAAACCACAGGCAGGGAGACAATCATGCTGATCCATGCTGCTTTTGAATTCGAGCCGTACATGGCGACACTTAAGAAACCGACACTTGCCGTGCGGAGGATGGCCTTCGGAAAGGAAAAAGCATCTTCACTGTCAAGAGTAATTGCAAGGTCAATCGGAAGCAGGAGAGCGGTGAAGCTTCCGAGAAAACCAGGATTGTTAAACAGGAGAGAGGACTGTCCCTCGAAGTAGAGGTTTTTGATGCTCTCTGCAATGACGTAGTTCTCTTTGGCCGAGATGAGGTGCTGGAAAAAGGTGAATTCCAGAATCGGCTTGCAGCAAAGCTCTATGAAGCTTAACAGTCCCGTTATCAGTGACAGAAGGATTGCGGCATGGCTAAGGTATTTTCTTGCGTAGGGAGCATTAAAATACAAAATGCCGATAAAAAGCAGAACAATATATGATATGAGGGCAATCAGCCCTTCATATTCCGAATTGACTCCGAAGAGGGCAGTGGAGCGGTTTTCAGACAAAAAGAAGGAAATAAGTTCAAGGATGAGCATTCCCGACAGGCAGACGAGCGGAACACGAAGAGATTTGATGCGGGAACGGTCAAGACGCCTCGGCCGGTCGGGAAAGACAAACTCTCCGGCAAAGAAAAGGATAGCAAGACCTGAAAAGAGTGCAATTGCAATTTCCTTTGAGAAGAGGGCGATATCGACGATGAACCCGTTTGTTGAGGTGAAGATCAGCTGCTCGTTTTCGGGAATTTTAAGAATCGTGAGTCTGGCAATAAAAGGAAATACGCACATGAATATGAGCGAAATGATGGAAAACCATCTGTCGTAGGTGGGAAATAATGTCTTTGCGGCGGTTTTTCTGTTGTTCTTTATCATGGCATTTTCCTTTAATCATTATGGCGGCAGACAATCGTTATGAGAAAGTCTGCCGCCTGATCGGATGTAATACGTCTTTGTGAAAGTTGCACCCGGTGTGCCGATGCAGCACCGGACTTAAGTACAATCACCTGGCTTTTACTGTAACATCTGTGGTGAATACCTTTGATGTGCCGTCAGACATCTTTATCGTGGTCGTCAGTGTCGCTGTTCCGACCGACTTGGCCTTGAGCTTTCCGTTGAAGGCGTTTACCTTTGCAACCTTTGGATCCGATGAAGTGATTTTTACGGATGCGAAGGTGTTGTTCATTGTCTTTTTCAGTTCCTTTGCCTTTACGAGATTGAGTCCCCAGGGATATGTAAAGACGAGCTGCGTCTTTTTGCCGTTCTTTACGGAAAGTGCATCGGGAACCGAAATCTTTGAAAGGACGTTTTCGCTTGAATCGGTGAATTCGTATTTGATGGGATTCCAGCACCATTCCTCGTTGTTGTGCTGACAAATCCATTGCGCGGCTGCGGAGTTTGACTGAACATAGCACATATCGCAACCGTCAAGTGAGTCAATCTCCGTTACTGTTCCGGGGATGGTGGCGGTGAGTCTTCGCTCGATCCATTCATCGTTAGCCTCGTCATAGTGCCCCATGAGTCCGAGCGAATAGTAGCCGACAGAAACACATCCGTTGCAGACCTCAAGCTTTGATGTCTTAAACGGGACATAGAGCAGGTCGTGCTTATCCTTTGAGTAGAGGCAACCCTGATAAGAGCAGTAGAATTGATTGTCTGAATCAACGAGGATCTTTTCAAGATTGGCCGGCGGGTTCCAGTTCAATTCCCACTCATCGAAGTATGTAAGCGATGCGGGAATGCTGATTGTTTTCAGTCTCTTGCAGTCTCCGAGCGAGGGAGAGAAATAGAGGACACCTTCAGGAATATCGAGCGTTTCGAAATTGCAGCCGTTGAGCGCCTCTCCATAGAAGGATGTGCAATTGCTGTGAAGAGTCAGGTTTGTCTCATTCTTTCGGTAATAGTAGAGCTGATCGTAGGAAGAATTGTAAATACCGCCCTGATAGGAGGCAAGAACAGCATTTAACGGATCAACGACAACGCTTCCTCTGTAGCCGTTAAATGCATAGTCGGAAACGAAGGTAACGCTTGCCGGAATCTTGATTGATTCTGCTCCAAGTCCGTCAAAAGCGTAGCCATAGATGCTGATCAGATTCTTGGGCAGAGTCAGCTTTTTAATGCTTGATGCACCTGCAAGGGCACTGAAATCGAAGTACTTGACGGAATCGGGGAAATTAATTGTTGTTACAACATAATTTCTGCAAAGAGCCCAGCTGCAGACACCGAGAGTGCCATCCTTGACATCGATTGTGGTCTTTGAGGGGTCTACGGAGTAAAGGAATTTCTCTTTGTAGAGACAGCCGTCAAAGAGTTCGAAGTACGGATTGTTCTTGTCTATGGTGAAATTGGTAAAACAGTCGGTTGAGAAATCCCAAACCGTTGATGGAACGGTGTAGTTTTGAAGTGACGGACAACCACAGATGTTTAATGATTCGAGACCCTTTGAAAGCTTGATTGTTTTGAGAGCTGAACAGTCATACAGGCAGACGGATGAAGCCGACGACGGAATCTCGATTGACTGAATTGAAGGGCAGTTATCGATGTAAATTGTTGAGACGCCTTCGGAGAGCTTAACAGTTGTAAGCTCAGGTATTCCAAGCAAAGAGACGCTGTAGATACCGCCCGGGATTGTTACTGACTTGATTGGAACTTCGGGGTAGGAAAGCTGAACATCGTCGACACCGAGATTCCCCGGAATAACAAGATTGGTTTCATTCCCGTGGTAGCCGTAGAGCCAGCCGTATTCCGAAATGTCAAAATCAGCTGCGGCAGATGCTTTGGCTTCAACAGGTACCGGTCTGCAGACGAAAGCTGTCTGAAGCATTAGGGATAGAAAAAGAATAAAGGCTATTGCTTTTTTAACAGGTCTTTTCATGTCATCCTCCTTTAAAAGTGTTGCTGAAAAAAGAAATAAACACGCATGCCTAATTATACTTTAGCATTATTGTATAGTCAATTCGCTGAAATTAGTGATGGTTAAGCAAGCGACAGCATAATGCCGGAGGGAATATCAATGCTATTCGCAATCTGCTTCGCTGCTTGCTCATATATAAGCGGCACTTCGTGCCTTTTCTTGTACTTTTATAAGAGGCGGGCCTGCCGGCAGCCCGCCTCTTTGGATAGATTTCACCTTTCTCCCCCGTTGTCAAGTACAGCCTTCAGCAGACGCTTCCGGCGCCTTGAAACGGGAACCTTCCATCCTTCATCAAGCTCAATCGAATTGTCAAAGCTTATGATTCTTTTAAGGTTGACAATTCTGCCCCTGTGACATCGAAACAGGGTACTCTCAAACCCCTCAAATGCAGCCAGTGTCATGTTGCTGCTGTACTGTCTTCCGTCTGTGCATTTTAGCGATGTGCCGTGTTCTTCAGCGAAGACGCAGATGATGTCATCATCTGTAATAACTACCTGATCTCCTTTCAGAGTGGTCATTGTGAATTTACACATGTTTTTCTCCTCCTCCTTGGTTGTACCCACTTGTTTTTGCCGGCCCCACTGACCAAAAATTAATATAGAATGAATAATATACAAAGTCAACCGGACTGAAAGTAATATAACCATCAACAAAATGAACGCAGCGGTATCAAAACAACGAACTGCGATTACGTGATTTAAACATTGCAGGCAAAAAAATATGAATCAGAGTATTATTTTTTTGCGGATGCATAAATGTATATTCTGTGATTTTTTTTACAATATGAACGAGTTCAGTTCGTTTAGGGTTACAATTCGCATATTCAGCGATGATGGGTTTTGGGTTGGAGATTATATCGAACGGCATATTGCATTTTGCAAAACGATATGATAAAATACACATAATATTATAGCAGTCACAACAAAGCGGATTACAGACACGCTACTTTGATAAATGTGGACGCACGATAACGAACAGAACCAGGAGGATATACTATGCTGCATGATCTCCCGACAGATATTGATGTGCTTGATAATCTTGATATCAGCAATCTCGACCCGATGCTGAAGAATTATGTTTTCAGTTCGTACTTTATTACGCGTCTTGTCAATAAGACGCTTGAAGAGAATAAAAGGCTGAAGGGTGAAGTGGCTACGCTGAAGGCTCAGCTCGCCGAGTGTGAAGAGATAAAGAAGAAGTTTGAAACGATAAGAAAGTGCCTTGACAGCATGCCCGATCTTTTTGATTTCAACGGTGCCGGTCTGTTTTCCGGAAATGTTTCCGAGGAGCCTGCTCCTCTTGGTTTCATCGGAAGCAATAAAGAGGCACTGAAGAAGCTGTTTAACGATACAGAGCAGATGCTTTCGTCAGAACCTGTCATGCCTGTTAAAGTAACGGCTTCAGTTCCGAAATCAAAAAACGAGCCCGTACCCGAACCGGAACCTGCGGTAATTCCTGAACCTGAACCCGCAGTGATTCCCGAACCCGGACCTGAGCCGGAGCCTGTAGTGATTCCGGAGCCTGAGCCCGAGCCTGTGGTGATTCCCGAACCCGGACCTGAGCCCGAGCCTGTAGTGATTCCGGAGTCTGAGCCGGAGCCTGAGCCCGAGCCTGTAGTGATTCCCGAACCTGAACCCGAACCGGTGGTGGTTCCTGAGTCCGAAGTTACTTCCGAGCCTGCGCCCAAACCTGCACTCAGGCCTGCAGCAAAACCGGTTTCCAAGGTTGCCTCCAGGCCGGCACACAAGCCCGCAGTTGAAATGCCGACGGATCCGAATGCGGCTCTCAGTCCCGATCAGATTGCTGCATTGTTTGCAAGTGCAGCACCCGCACCCAAGCCCAAGCCTGAGCCCAAGCCCGCACCGGTACCTGCGGTTGAGATGCCGACAGATCCCAATGCGGCACTTACTCCTGACCAGATTGCTGCATTGTTTGCAAATGTTAAATAGCGACAGAATAATACAGGCAGTGTATACAGAAATGACTTTGTATACACTGCCTGTGCATTGACCATGAATTACTGCAAAAATGTATTACTTTTTCAACTGCATTATTGCGTCGATTGATGAGATGCATGCATCTCTGAAGCCTTTTTCTTCGAGGGCTGCCACTCCGCGGATTGTTGTGCCGCCGGGGGAGCAGACCTCATCTTTGAGTACACCGGGATGCTTTCCGGTTTCAAGCTGAAGTTTTGCTGAACCGAGGATTGTCCGGGCCACCATCTTGTAGGCGACGGGTCTTGATATGCCGTATTTGACTGCGGCATCGGCATAGGCTTCCATCATAAGATCGACAAAAGCGGGTCCGCAGCCGCTCACGGCACCACCGATTCCCATGAGCTCAGAGGGCAGTTCAATAACTGTTCCAAGGCTTTCGAACATCTTCATAAGTTCGGCACGATCGTTTTCTGAAAGCGAGTTTTTCTGCTCAAAGAGGAAAACACCTTCTGCAACAAAGGCCGGTGTGTTAGGCATAATGAATTGAAAAGCCGTGTCGGTAAGAAATGATGAGTACTTCTTAAAATCCCAACCTGCAGCCACGGAGACAAGCGTTTTACCGGTGAGTGTATTTCCAAGTTCGCCAAGAACCCCCTCTATCTGATGGGGCTTGCAGGCAACAATCAGTGTGTCGCATTTTTCCGCAAGCTCATTGAGACTCCCTACGGGGGTGAACCCTATTCTTTCAGCATTCTTCTTAAGCTTGTCAAGGTGAGGAGCGTAAGCGAAGAGCTGAGTCTTATCGATTACGCCGGCCTGAACGAAGCCTGAAGCGAGTGCCTGTGCCATGTTGCCCATTCCAATAAATCCAAAGTTCTTCATGATAATCTCCATTCTGCGGGTAAGCCGCGTCACAAACAGTGATGATGGTTCTATTCTCTTTTACGTTAGCTTCCCTATTTCTCGGGAATTCCAAAATGCTCGATAACGTAGTCCATATCTTTGTCGCCGCGTCCGGAAAGGTTGATAAGGATAGAGCCTGTGTCCATCTGCTTAGCAAGACGAATTGCGTGAGCAACGGCATGAGATGACTCAATTGCCGGAATGATGCCTTCCATTCTTGAAAGTGCAAAGAACGCATCGATTGCTTCCTTGTCATCGACTGTCTCGTACTTTACACGTCCGAGATCATGGAGGAATGCGTGCTCGGGACCGCTTGAAGGGTAGTCAAGACCGGATGCAACCGAGTAAACGGGAGCCGGTTCACCGTTCTCGTCCTTGAGCATGATTGAGTTGAAACCGTGCATGATGCCTTCGGTTCCGTATGTAAGTGATGCAGCGTGATCGCCGAGCTTCTGACCGCGACCGAGAGGCTCTACGCCGTAAATCGTAACGGGGTCGTTTAAGAATCCTGCAAAAAGGCCTGCCGAGTTGGAGCCGCCGCCGACACATGCGGTGATGGCAGTGGGAAGATGACCTGTCATTTCAAGGAACTGCTCCCTTGCTTCAATTCCGACTACGCTCTGGAAATCTCTTACCATTAAGGGGAAGGGATGCGGTCCGAGTACGGAGCCTATGCAGTAGATGCAGTCCTCATATTCTTTTGAGTATGCGTCAAAAGCAGCGTCAACAGCCTCTTTAAGTGTCTGGGCACCGGCAGTTACCTCGATAACGTTTGCACCGAGAATCTTCATCCTTGCAACATTGGGGGCCTGCTTCTTTATATCAACAGCGCCCATGTAGATGTCGCACTCGAGACCGAAGTAGGCAGCTGCTGTGGCAAGAGCAACACCGTGCTGACCTGCACCCGTCTCTGCTATTACCTTTTTCTTTCCCATGTATTTTGCAAGAAGAGCTTCGCCCATACAGTGGTTCAGCTTGTGAGCGCCGGAATGGTTGAGATCCTCGCGCTTAACGTAGAGCTGTACCTTACCGAGCGAATTGGAAAGTCTTTCGAGATGTGAAATCGGGGTGGGACGACCCTGGAATTCCTTGCGGATTCTTCGAAGCTCAGCAATGAAGCGCCTTGACTGGCAGATTGTGAAGTAAGCGTCCGTGATTTCGTCCATAGCTGCCTGAAGCTTGGGCTCGATGTAGCTTCCGCCGTACTTGCCGAAAAAGCCCTTTGCATCGGGATAGTTGTTAAAGTAGGTATCAAAGTTTACTCCGTTCAGTTCCATGTTTTTTCCTCCTGTTTAAAAATGAAACAACTACGTTTCCGGACTTATGCCCTTTGAAACGCCGATCTGCCGGTTTTCATAAAAAAACCGACAGGTCAGTAACGACCTGCCGGGACAAAATCAAAAATTCTGCGGTGCCACCCAGCTTGATGAATAAATCATCCTCTCATGCATACAAACATATGCCGTTCCCTTAACGCGGGTCCCTGACGTCCTTCATACTCTGCAAATGCATTTCTGTCGGCCCTCTGAAGTCCATTCATTCGAGTCCCATTGCTGCTGCAATCTCACCATCTGCAGCTCTCTCATAACCGGGTTCCGGGAATTACTCCTCTTCATCAACGGTTTGTTGCTATTCACTTGATGGCAATATAGCACTTCAAAATGTTCTTGTCAACAAAAAGTTCATTCGCGTGTCTGGCAAGTATACGCTGGAACGCCCCTTCCGGCGGGGATATCCTTTTCTTCTGCAAAAAAGTATTGACAGCGGAAGGGTGAGTGATATAATACGATTAAACGATTGAACGATTGTTCAATCGTTGCGGAGACAGGGTATTAGAGCGGTAAAGTAATAAGCATAAGGCTTCGCAGATAATTACAAAGCTTAAGAAAACGGAGAATGGAAATATGAAGAAGAGCTACAAGATAGAAGTTGACTGTGCAAACTGTGCCAATAAGATGGAAGAAGCGGCAAAGAAGACAGACGGAGTGAAGGATGCCGTTGTGAATTTTATGACACTCAAGATGAATGTCGAGTTTGAAGAAGGCGCAGATGTGAAAAGTGTTATGGAAAAGGTTCTTGTGAATTGCAAAAAGGTTGAGGACGACTGCGAGATCTTCTTCTGAAAACATGTGACAGATACAGATATAGAAACGGACCGGGATGACTGTGAATTCTTCTTCCGCATCGGGTATTTTGATATGAAAAAATTGCTTAATGAAATGACAAAGAAGCAGAGAAAGGTGCTTGTCAGAATAATTATCTCGGCTGCGATTGAGGCAGCTGCCGCAATTCCTCTGTGGATTGAGCCGGTTAAGATTGTTCTGTTTGTCGCAGGTTATCTTGTTATCGGATATGACATCCTGCTAAAGGCGCTGAAGGGACTGAAGAATCGTCAGCCGTGTGATGAGAACTTTCTCATGGCAGTTGCGTCAATCGGTGCGATGGTGCTCGGCGAGTTTGCCGAAGGAGCCTTCGTAATGCTGTTTTACCAAATCGGAGAATTGTTCCAGAGTCTGGCCGTCGGAAAGAGCCGCAAAAACATTTCGGCGCTGATGGACATCAGGCCCGATTATGCCAATCTTGAAAGAGATGACGGCTTAATTGAGGAGGTTGACCCTGACGAGGTTGAAACGGGCAGTGTGATAGTTGTTAAGCCCGGAGAAAAGATACCGATTGACGGGGTTGTTATTGAGGGCAGCAGCACGCTGAATACAGCCGCGCTGACGGGAGAAAGTCTTCCGCGCGATGTTTCGTCAGGTGATTCGTGTATCAGCGGATGTATCAATCTGAACGGTATTCTTCGCATCAGAACGACGAAGGAGTTTGGTGATTCGACTGTCTCGAGGATTCTCGATCTTGTTGAAAATGCAAGTTCGAGAAAGTCACATTCTGAGAACTTTATTACAAAGTTTGCCCGTGTCTATACACCTGCAGTGTGTATCGCAGCGCTTGCGCCGGCGCTCATTCCGCCGTTGGCGGCAATTATGACGGGAATGACCCCCGACTGGAGCAGATGTGTATACCGTGCTTTGTCGTTCCTTGTTGTAAGCTGTCCCTGCGCACTTGTTATCAGCATTCCCCTTACGTTCTTTGCAGGACTTGGCGGTGCATCGTGCGCAGGCGTGCTGATAAAGGGTTCAAACTACATGGAAACGCTTTCGAAGGTAAAGCACGTTGTTTTTGATAAGACAGGAACACTCACCAAGGGAGTATTTGAAGTGAGCCGGGTCATTCCGGCAGATCTGCCGGAAAGGGAGCTGATCTTTTTTGCAGCGCATGCCGAGGCATTCTCTTCGCATCCGATAAGCAGAAGTATTGTGGAAGCTTACGGGAGAGAACCCGATCTTTCATGTGTCAGTGATGTGAACGAAATTGCCGGAAAGGGTGTTGTGGCAAAGGTGGACGCAAAAGAGGTCGCTGTTGGAAATGCAAAGCTGATGACAGCAATCGGCGCAGTCGGATTTACCGGAATATGTGGCGGGGCAGAGGCTTCAGACTGTCATGACGGTTCAAAGACAGATTCAGAGAAATGGATAGGCGGTACGGAAGTTTTTGTCGCTGTTGATAACAGATATGCCGGGTCGATTATCATTTCGGATGTTCTAAAGCCTGATTCAAAGGCTGCCATCGCAGCACTGAAGGCAGCCGGTGTCGATTCGGTAACCATGCTTACAGGTGATTCAAAGGCGGCAGGCGAGCAGGCAGCAGCGGAGCTTGGCATCGACCGGGTTTTCTGTGAGCTGCTTCCCGAAGACAAGGTCACAAAGCTTGAAATGATATTAAGTGAAGGGACACCGGTTGCTTTTGTCGGTGACGGAATCAACGATGCGCCGGTGCTTTCACGTGCAGATGTAGGAATCGCAATGGGTGCACTCGGATCGGATGCAGCCATCGAGGCGGCGGATGTTGTTCTGATGGACGATAATCCTTTGAAGATAGCAAAGTCAATCAGAATTTCAAGAAAGTGCCTTCGCATAGCATGTGAAAACATATTTCTTTCAATTTCGGTCAAGGTTTTATGTCTTGTACTTGTCGGAATCGGTATGGCAAACATGTGGATTGCAATCTTCGCAGATGTTGGAGTCATGGTAATGGCTGTATTTAATGCAATCAGGGCCATGAAGGTGGACTGAAGGGAGCCGCTTTTGCAGAAATAAAGGCAGAACGGGAAAAAAACAAAGTCGTGTCGTTTGGCTAGGAATAAAGGCAGAACGGGGAAAGAACAAAGTCGGGTGGTTTTTAAGAAGAAAGGCAGAATGGAATAATGAGCGAGGAAAAGATCAGTGAATGCTGTGAAGTGAATGAAGTACATGAGGAGCTTCTCAAAATAGTAAAAGAAAAGATGCCCTCAGAAGAGACCATCTTTGATCTTGCGGAATTGTTTAAGATTTTCGGTGACACAACAAGAATGCGCATTCTGTTTGTTCTGTTTGAAGCAGAGGCCTGCGGATGCGATCTTGCGGTTGCTCTTAATATGACAACGTCGGCAGTATCGCACCAGCTGAGCATCCTGAAACGGAACAAGCTTGTTAAGAGCCGCCGCGAAGGAAAGGTTGTTTACTACTCTCTGGCAGATGAACATGTGGAAACCATTGTCAGCCAGGGAATGTCTCACGTTAGGGAATAGTTACTCCGCCAGACCTTCAACAATTCCGAGAATGGCGATACCAACGATGACTACCGTTACGGCAAGGTACTGAAGCTTTGTCAGTTTCTCCTTGAGGAAGATTCTCGAGAGAATTAGGGAGATGATGCTGTAGGAGGCAATCATGGGAGCAGCCACGATACCGTTGCCGCTCATTGCGTAGACATATGTTGCCTGGCCTGCTGTTTCAAAAAGAGCAGCGAGGATTCTGTCGCGCTGGTCTGCAAGGCGAAGCGGAACGAAAGGAGCTTCGCCGGTAGTGCCTGAAGAATCGACACAGCCGCCGGCTATGAAATCTGCATGTTTTTTGGCATATGAAGACTGCCTGATGAGCAGGAAGACAAGAATTGCCACAGCGCAGATGAGGAAAGTCAGCTCGTAGGAAACGTTTGCAACGTCCTCAAAGGTCTCTTTGGTAACATCAAGGAGGGGAGTCGTTTCGAAGTCATCAAGGTAGTAGGCATCAAAAAAGGTGCCGAGCGCATCGATAATAGCATACAGAATCGGCATAAGAAATGCGATAATGCCGATTCTGTATTTTTTGTCGCTTTCAAGATCCTTTTCGGGAAGACATTCACGGGACTTTTTTAGCTCACTGCGTTCGAGGATACCGAGGAAAAAGACGCCGCCGCAGATGAGGATGACTGCAACCCCCGAGAGAAGGTCCATTGTCTGCCCGAGGAAAACGAGACAGAGAATACAGCAGACTGCACCGGACGAGTTCTGAACGGGAGATGATATCGAAAGCTCGAGATAGCGCAGACCGAAGTAGCCGACTGTCATCGACAGGATGTACATCAGGGACACGGGCAGGTAGATTAACAGGTTCAGGGGGTTGTATTCCATTCCGGACAGCAGGATTGTTGCTATGGCATGTCCGCCCATAATAAAGCCGACAATCATGGATGTCTTCAGGTGAGAATATTTGTCCTTTTCATCCGCTCCTCTCTTATAAAAAAGGTCAGCCGTTCCCCAGGCAAGAGTAGTAATCAGTGCATATATAAACCACATGACAGTGTCCTCCATAAAATTATCCGAGTTCGATTCTACATTATTTGTGGAGTCGCAGTCAATGTTAATTTATGGAAGAATTCGTTTCCGCCCGGGGCATACCGCCGCGGCACATAGGGCAAGGGGCCGCCATCTTTTACATTAATCCCGTCATAGGCTTCTATGATTGCTTCACGCATAAAATTCATGAGAATATCCTCTCTTTATATTGTGAGCATAGCGTCCTATTACACAAAATGCAAATATGAGTCTCGAAAAAGTATTGATAGACGGACGCAAATATGATATTCTGTACAAAGAAACGTGAAAGAGATTCTGCGTGCAAGTGTGTTTCATGAATAAAAAGAAACACGGGGGAGATTTGGCATGCCGAATGGAAACGGAAATTACTAACACGGGAGGTTATTTTATGCGGCAGGCAGGAATTTTGTTACCGGTGTACTCATTACCTTCGAAGTACGGCTGTGGGACACTTGGAAAGGAAGCCTACAGGTTTATTGACTGGCTGAAGGCGGCAGGGCAGAGCGTCTGGCAGATTCTTCCCGTCGGACCTGCAAACTGTGGCGATTCGCCTTATCAGTGTTCAAGTTCTTTCGCAGGAAATCCTTATTTTGTCGATCTTGATATGCTTGCGGAGGAAGGTCTTCTTTCCGAGTCCGACTATGCGAAGATTGACTTTGGAAAAGATCCTGAATTTATGGATTATGAAAAACTGAAAAAGAACAGATTGAAGGTTCTTGGTATTGCTTTTGAAAACGGGCGCAGCGACGGAGCGTTTTCGGAGTTCTGTTCGGGCAATGCATGGTGGATTGATGATTACGCACTTTATATGGCAATAAAAGAGCATTTTGATGAGAAATACTGGCTTGAGTGGCCCGATGAGGCACTTAAGAGCCATGATTATGAGGCATGCGCAAAAATGCGGGAGCTTCTTGCGGATCGTGTTGCCTTTCACTCGTTTGTCCAGTTTGAGTTTTTTAAGCAGTGGGAGAAGATGAAAGCCTACGCGAACGGGCAGGGAATCAGCATCGTCGGCGATATACCGATTTATGTGCCGATGGACTGCGCCGATGTCTGGGCATCGAGAGGAAACTTCCTTCTGAGCAGTGACAACATACCCGTGGAGGTGGCCGGAGTTCCGCCTGATTACTTCAATGAGGATGGTCAGCTCTGGGGTAATCCGCTTTACAACTGGGATGCGATGAGAAACGACGGCTACGGTTGGTGGATTCGCAGAATCGGTGGAACGCTGAAGCTCTGTGATGTAATCAGAATCGACCATTTCAGAGGCTTCGATGAGTACTGGGCAGTGCCCTACGGAGCAAAGAGCGCAAAGGAAGGTTTCTGGAAGAAGGGCCCCGGAATGGAATTCGTCGGTGTCATTACCTCGTGGTTCGGCGGGGAGCATTTTATTGCTGAGGATCTTGGGTGTGCATCTGAGTCGGTTATCCGTCTTCTTGCAGATTCGCATCTTCCCGGAATGAAGGTCATGGAATTTGCCTTTAATGCTGCCGAGCCGAGCTCGTATATCCCGCACATGGTAAAGGAAAATTGCATTTACTACGTCGGAACGCACGACAATACAACAATAATGGGCTGGAAAGATGAAGAACAGGCAGAAAATGTTGATCTTGCCGTCAGGTATCTTAACCTGACAGAAGAGGAGGGCTTCAATTGGGGCTTTATCCGTGGCGGAATGACCACTCCGGCAAAGCTGTTTGTTGCACAGATGCAGGATTACCTGGGTCTTGACGCTCATGCAAGGACAAATGTCCCCGGCACAGTCGGAACCAACTGGCGCTGGCGGCTTACCGAAGGGCAGCTCACCCGCGAGCTTGCATCAAAAATTAATGATATTACAAAGCTTTACGGGAGATAGGGTAGAAGCCCTCAGAAAAGTTCAAGATGAGCTCCGGGTGCGGCCGGCGTAAATCTCACGGGCAAAAGCAGGGAGCTGTCCGGCATCAGTTTTCATAAAACTGTTCAATAAGCTGCTTTGCTTCTTTGAAGGGCTGAGCCTGCATGTCGATCCAGTGGATGTCTGTGCGCTTCCTGAACCAGGTCATCTGTTCCTTCGCAAGATGCCTTATCTCCATGAAGAGCTTGTCGTAGAAGGCATCAAAGGACTTGAATTCGCCGCGCAGGTACATAAGAATGTAGCGGTATTCGAGACCAAGTTTATATAGAAATTCATCAGTGGCACCTTCTTCACGGAGGTGCCTTACTTCGTCAATCATTCCTTCCTTAAGGCGTCTGTCGAGACGTTCATGGATACGGTCGTAGAGGATTTCTCTCGGCCACGTCACGCCGATTACGAGCGTCTCGTAACGTGGAACACTCGGAAGTTCATCGGAATTTCCGGTCAGAGCTTTTTCGACGGCACGCTCAAGTCTGCGCTTGTTGCAAAGATCAAGCTTTGTAAGTGCGTCGGGTGTCTTCTCGCGGATAATCGCAGTGAGCTCTTCAATGGTTTTGCCTTCAACTGTCTTTCGCAATTCGGGGTCGGGTTCACCTTTTCGAAGGTTGTAGCCGTCGGCAACAGAATTGACATAAAGTCCTGTGCCGCCGACAAGGAAAGCCTTCTTTCCCCGATTCAGAATATCATCGATGGCTGTGTAGGCCATTGACTGAAATTGTGACATTGAAAAAAAGTCGTTCGGGGCTGCAACATCGAGCAGATGGTGAGGGACGCCCTGCATCTCTTCGGGCGTGATTTTTCCCGAGCCTAAATCGAGTCCGCAAAAGACCTGTCTTGAATCTGCCGAAACGATTTCGGCACAAAATTCTTTCGCGAGCTCGATAGAAAGCCCGCTCTTACCTGATGCATTTGTTCCTGTAATGACTGTCAGTTTTTTCATATTTCTCTTTCTGCTGCCGGTTGATGGATTGTCTGCCGTTCCGGGAACGATCAACGGATTGTTTGCTTTTTTTGACAGGTCGGAGGACTGCTTGCTTTTTCGATACCGGTCAACGACTGTTTGCATTTTAGAGCCGATTGGCTGCTCTGAATTATTTTCTTCCGAGATGGACAGCGAAGCCTCCGATACGGTCCTTAAGGTAGATAACATTCAGCCTGCCCTTTGCATCGAAAGAAGCACTGTCTTCCTCGAATTCGATGCCCTGCTTTGCAAGGTGGTACTTTGCTCTCTCGGGATAGTTGGTTGAGATGCAGATGTGACCGTTGTCGCCTCTGCCGCCCTTCTTCATTACCTCGATGAGGCTTCCAGCGAAGATGGAAGAATTGCCGACTTTCTTTGTGAATCCGAAGAGGTTATCAAAGAAGTCCGCAACATTGTCAGCATCGGAATCATTATCGCAGTTGATGCCTACGTGCTTAAGGTCAAAGCCTAGCATTGTGTTGACTGCTTCCTTTGTAAGTCTTTCGATTTCATCAAATCTTCCTGCGGAAACGAGGTCCTTCTTTACCATCCAGCTTCCGCCGCACGCAAATACCTTGTCAAAATCAAGATAGTCCTTGAGATTGTCGGCGTTGATTCCGCCTGTCGGCATGAACCTGATGTTTCCGTAGGGAGCGCTCATGGCTTTGATCATCCTGATGCCGCCCGCTGCCTCGGCAGGGAAGAATTTAACCGTGTCAAGACCGAGTGAAAGAGCTGTCTCAATATCTGAAGGATTTGCCGTTCCGGGAACGATCGGAATGTTCTTTCCAATACAATAGGAAACAACAGTCGGATTGAGTCCCGGACTCACTATAAATTTTGCACCCGCAGCTACTGCTCTGTCAACCTGTTCTGTGGTAAGAACAGTTCCTGCACCTACAAGCATTTCGGGAAACTCTGCCGTAATGTTCTTAATTGCCTGCTCAGCTGCCGCTGTTCTGAAAGTGACCTCTGCGCAGTTGATTCCTCCGTTTATGAGAGCCTTGGCGAGAGAAACCGCATCCCTTGCATCGTCAAGTGCGATAACCGGTACTATGCCGATGAGACTTAATTCTTCAATGATTGTCATATCTGTTTTCCTCCTTTGGTGATTTATGAGGTGCTGTAGTTGTCAACTAACATGTTACCAATATAATAATCAACTTACTTCTGTAATGTCAATAGAGTGCGACAATTTGGCCATTCGAAATATTGCCGAATTAAGAAAGTTTCCGGATGTTTGATGATATTATGATATGTACAGTAAATTTTTAAACATAAAAACCTTTATTTATCTGCTTGCAAAAGAGATGATATGGTGCTAACATGTTAGCAACATGTTAGTCGACAACTCACATGCACAATAATCGGAGCAGGTTATGTTTGTAAAGAATTCTGATAAAGAGTACAAGGATCTTGGCGGAGGAACCGTGCGAAAGGTGCTTGCCTATTCAGACAACCTCATGAATGTTGAGCTTTTGTTTGAAAAGGGAGCGTCAGGAGCGATGCATTCGCATCCCCACGAGCAGATTGGGTATGTTATTTCCGGTTCGCTCGTCTTCCACGAAGAGGGCAGAGAGGATGTTACTCTAACTGCCGGCGACAGCTACCATGTCGCACCGAATGTCTCTCATGGAATTGACTGCCTGACGGAGGTTAAGCTTCTGGACATCTTTACGCCGATGCGGCAGGATTTTGTCGGAAGGTAGTTATCAAAAAAATGTTTTGCGGTCTGACCGGAGAAATCGGATTTCAGGCGGTTGACGTTTGACAATCAGGCAGGAGAAGCACATGACGGGTTCACTTAATCAGATAACTTACAACGAATTCAAAAAGGATATCATGACCCTGGCTTTAAGACCGGGAGAGCAGGTTTCTGCAATGAAGGTTGCGGAACGTTACAACGTCAGTCGTACGCCCGCAAGAGAAGCTCTTGTAAAGCTTGAGGCAGAGGGACTTATCGACATCCATCCCCAGTCAAAGTCTGTTATCTCAAAGATTGATGTCAAGCGTGCAAAACAGGAGTGGTTCATCAGAAAGACTCTGGAGCTTGGTATGGTTGATGCCCTTTTTGACCGCGTGATGCCTGATGACATTACAAAAATGCGATTCATCAGCAACAAGATGAAGGACATCGCAAAGTCTACAGACGCCCGTGAACGTGCATATGAGTACCTGCAGTGTGACCTCGATTTCCATAGCATGACGTATATTGCAGCAGACCAGGAGCTTGCAGCCGATGTTATCGGAACGACGATGGCTCATTACAACAGAATCAGAATTCTTGCTGATCTTGAGAGCTTCAATAAGGAGAGAACCGTAAATACTCATGAGCAGATGCTCAGGTATTTGGAAACTGGTGAAAAAGAAAGCTATCGCACACTGCTGGCCCGGCATCTTGGGTACATTACTCAGGATATTGTCAATCTGCAGATGAAGGACCCCACATTGTTTAAGGATTGGGAATAGTCCCTCCTACGAATTGTCTTAGCTTGAGGCTAAGGGTTGGGAGTTAGTCCTGCAGACGAAAAATCCCGCTTTTTTCGAGACCGTCATGGTTGAAATCTATCCGGAGAGCGGGAATAGATTGGGAGGATTAACATGGAAATGACATTGCGGTGGTACGGACCCGGCTACGACAGCGTAACTCTCGAGCAGATCCGTCAGATCCCCGGCGTCAAAGGCGTTATTACCACGCTTTACGGCACAAAGCCCGGAGAAGCGTGGGAACTTGAAGACATCCGCAGTCTTAAGAAAACTGTCGAAGAGGCAGGACTTTATATTGCGGGAATCGAATCTGTAAATGTATCTGATGCGATCAAAACAGCTTCCCCTGAACGTGACGAGCATATCGATAATTACATAAAGACACTGGACAGACTCGGAAGTGAAGGCATCCGTATGGTCTGCTATAACTTCATGCCGGTTTTCGACTGGACCAGATCGGAGCTTGCAAGACTTCGCCCCGACGGCTCAACTGTACTTGCCTACAACCAGGATGTTATTGATAAGCTTGATCCGAGCAGAATGAAGGAATCGGTCGCAAGCATGTCCAACGGTTTCATCATGCCGGGTTGGGAGCCTGACAGACTTGACAGTCTGAAAGAGCTTTTTGACAAGTATGCCGGCATCGACGCAGACACCCTTTTTGCCAATCTTGTCTATTTCCTTGAGGCTATCGGCCCCGTGTGCGAAAAGTACGACATCCGCATGGGAATTCACCCCGATGATCCGGCATGGCCGATTTTCGGGCTTCCGAGAATTATTACCGGAAAAGAGACAATCGAAAAGCTTTTAAGGACAGTTGATAAGCCCTATAACGGAATCACGTTCTGTACAGGTTCACTCGGATCCGATCAGCATGCTGATCTCACAGGCATAATCAGGGCAGCCAAGGGAAGAATCCCGTTTGCACATGTTCGTAACCTTAAGTATAATACACCCCGTGACTTTGAAGAGGCAGCTCATCTCTCAGCAGACGGTTCGCTTGATCTTTTTGAAATTATGAAGGCACTTCACGATGCCGGCTTTAATGGCGTAATCAGACCTGATCACGGAAGAATGATCTGGGGCGAGAAGGCAATGCCCGGTTACGGTCTTTTTGACAGGGCACTTGGAGCGACATATCTTCAGGGGCTTTGGGAAGCAATTGATAAGCAGAACAGATAGGAGGCGAGGTAATGAAGCTGAACATAGCATCGCTTTCAGATAGCGTTTTTTGGAAAAAGGCAGGCGTAAGCATCCCGAATTACGATCCTGCAGCAATAGCCGAAAAAACTAAAAAGTCGCCCGTCTGGGTGCATTTCGGGATTGGAAACATCTTCAGGATGTTTATCGGAGGACTCGCAGATACGCTTATAAACAGCGGAGAAATTGATCGCGGAATTATCTGCGTAGAGACTTTTGATTACGAAGTCGTTGACAGGATATACAAGCCGTTTGACAATCTGTCACTTAACGTGACGCTTAAGTCGGACGGAACAACAGAGAAGAAGGTTATCGGCTCTCTTTCGGAGGCTGTTTCGGCAGGAAACGGTGATGAATGTTCTAAGAAAAGACTGACCGAAATCTTTACCGATCCGGGACTTCAGATTGTGTCCTTCACCGTAACAGAGAAGGGATACACGATGAAGGGAACGGACGGACAGTATCTCCCCGCTATAAAGGCAGATATTGTTGCAGGTCCGGATAATGCGAGAGGTGCAATCGCTATAGTAGCGGCAAAGCTCTTTGAACGCTATAAGGCCGGAAAGTATCCGATTGCACTCGTCTCTATGGATAACTGCTCGCATAACGGTGAAAAGCTTAAAAATGCAGTTATCAGCATAGCAAGCGAGTGGCAGAAGAGAGGCTTTGTCGGAGTGGATTTTGTGGCTTATCTGACAAATGAGAGCAGGGTGGCATTCCCCTGGACAATGATTGATAAGATTACACCGAGACCGAGCACGCAGATTGCCGATGACCTGGAGAAGCTCGGAATCGATGACATGCAGCCTGTCGTTACTGAAAAGAAGACCTTTATAGCCCCCTTTGTAAATGCGGAAGGTCCTCAGTACCTTGTTGTAGAAAACACCTTCCCGAACGGAAGGCCTCCGCTTCAGAAAGCCGGTGTTTATTTTACGGACAGGGATACGGTGAACAGCGTTGAGAGGATGAAGGTCACTACCTGTCTCAATCCGCTTCACACAGCTCTTGCAGTTTACGGCTGTGTTCTCGGATATACGTCAATCGCTGCCGAAATGAAGGATGAGGATCTTAAGAAGCTCGTTTATGGAATAGGACTTGATGAGGGTATGAAGGTTGTTTGTGATCCTATTATCATTAATCCGAAGCAGTTCATTGAGGAAGTGCTGACGGAAAGATTTCCCAATGCGTTTATTCCCGATACGCCTCAGCGTATTGCAGTAGATACTTCACAGAAGGTTGCCGTTCGCTACGGCGAGACAATCAAGTCTTACATTTCAAAGAAAGGGTCGGCCGGTGAGCTTCGCTACATTCCGGCAGCTATTGCAGGCTGGCTCAGATACCTGATGGGAATCAACGATGCGGGAGAACCCTTCGAACTTTCTACGGATCCGCTGCTTGAAGAGCTTACCGGTATTATGTCAAAGGCAGAGCTTGGAAAGACTGAAGGCGTATCCGAGATTGTCAGACCGATTCTTTCAAACGCGAATATTTTCGGTATCAATCTGTACGATGCGGGTCTTGGCGAAAAGATTGAAGAGTTATTCAAGAAGGAAATTGCCGGTCCCGGTGCTGTCAGGGAAACTCTTAACGAGTTATAGGCCTTGCGATTTAACATGTTAGCACAATGTACAGCTTGCATGTCAGATTGACTAGAGTAAAATGAAAGACAATCGTCATTATTCCGACAAAAAAATTCTTGTTTTCTGAAGAAAAACGACAAAATAATGCGTCAAAGCATCAAAAAACATAAAATATTAAACACATCGTATTTTTTTAGCCTTTACACTAACATGTCAGCATGATATATTAAAATAGTCGACTGACATGTTAGACATAATATCTAAATGTCCAAATTAAAAGGGAGGAAAAAACATGAAAAAGTATTTGGCACTTTTACTTGCAGTTGTTATGGCTCTTTCATTAACAGCATGCGGACTTTCAAGTGAGAAGAAGGAAGCAGCTCCTGCACCCGCAGCAGAGGAGAAGAAGGAAGAAGCTCCTGCACCCGCAGCAGAAAAGAAGGAAGAGGCTCCTGCACCCGCAGCTTCAGAAGATCCCAAGCTTACATTCGTTTATGCAGAGGTTAATCCTCTTGAAGGATCAATTGTTGGCGCTATGGCGCTCAAGTTTAAGGAAGAAGTTGAAGCCCGTACAAACGGCACAGTTACTATCGACATCCAGGCCGGTGGCGTTCTCGGTTCAGAGAACGATGTACTTGATACCATCCTCGGTGGTGCCGGCACAATCGATATGTCACGTATCTCCGCTTTCGCTCTTACACCTTACGGCGGCGAGAAGTCAATGCTCCTTTCACTTCCTTACGTATTCGCAGGAAGAGAGCACTTCTGGAACTTTGCTACGTCTGATCTTGCTCAGGAATTCCTTATGGAGCCCCAGCAGAAGGGTTCGGGAATCCGTGGCCTCTTCTACGGCGAGGAAGGTTTCCGTCATTTCTTCACAAAGGATCCTATCACAGACATCAACGGTCTTAAGGGTATGAAGCTTCGTGTTTCAAACGACCCTGTTATGAACGGTCTTGTAGAAGGCCTTGGCGCTTCACCTACAGTTGTATCTTTCGGCGAGCTTTACAGCGCACTTCAGACCGGTGTTGTTGATGGTGCTGAGCAGCCTATTGCAAACTACAAGTCAAACGCATTCCCCGAAGTTGCAAACACAATGATTCTTGATGGACATACACTTGGTGCAGTTCAGGTTATCATCACTGATGAGGCTTGGAACAAGATGTCGGAGAATCAGCAGAAGGCTATGATGGAAGCAGGTGAAATCGCTTCCAAGTACTGCCGCGAAGTATCAGAAGATAAGGAGAACGAGGTTCTCGATCAGCTTAAGGCAGAAGGCTGCAACATCATCGATGTAACAGATTATACTCCTTGGCAGAACGCTGTGGCAAAGGTTATCGATGAGCAGGTTAACACTCCTGAACTTAAGGAACTCTATGATAAGATCGTTGCAATGAAGTAGGATTTTGGAAGATTTATTTGATAATCAGCTGAATCGGTTGCATAATTAATGTGATGGGCACGGTGCCGATCGAGGTACTGTGCCCTTTCTATTGAATCACTTGGTTTCATATTCTTTCGGATGTAGAAGGCCCTCCTTATCGGCTGGGCAATTTACATGGTAAAAGGGGGTTAATATGTCTGTTTTCGATAAGATAGACAAGATCAAGCCTTTTTATGACTGGGCTTACAAAATTATCCTTTTTGTCTGCAAGCTTCTTCTTGTTGCAGATATTCTGATAACGACCTATGCCGTTATCGGAAGATATGTACCTGCAGTTCCCGATCCCTCATGGTCGGAGGAGCTGGTACTTACATTAATGAGTTATATGGCGGTTCTCTCGGCAGCTCTCGCAATCAGGCGCGGAGCTCACATCAGAATGACAGCGTTTGACAGGTATCTGCCGAAGGGTGTTCTTAAGTTCCTCGACATTCTTGCGGATCTGTCTGTCCTTGCATTTGGTGTTGCAATGATAGTAGTCGGCTGGAAGTACGCAAATACAATCGGAGCAAAGGGTAACTACGTTTCAATGCCCTGGCTTTCAAGATTCTGGATGTACGTTCCCGTCCCGATCGCCGGTGTTGCTGTAATTATTTTTGAAATTGAGTCCTTATATGCTCACATCAAGTCGATTGTCCTGAAGACTAATTACAGTGCAGGTGTTATCGATTCCGGTGATGAGATTGAAAAGGTTTTGAAAGATGCCGAGGCAGAAGAAAGGGCCAAGGCAATAGAAGACGGAAAGGAGGAAAAGTAATGGATACTACTACGTTAGCAATTCTCGTGCTGATCGGCGGTTTCTTACTGATGGTGCTCCTTCGCTTCCCTATCGCTTATGCGGTCGGTATCGCATCCGTACTTTGTCTTGCGGTTCAGGGACTTCCGCTTTCAACAATGTGCCAGTATATGGTAAAGGGTATCTCGTCCTTCTCACTCATGGCGGTTCCGTTCTTTATAACCATGGGTATTCTGATGGGCACCGGAGGTATTTCGGAGAAACTGATTAACCTGGCTGATGCCTGCGTAGGCTGGATGACAGGCGGTATGGCAATGGTTAACATCGTTGCTTCCTATTTCTTCGGCGGTATCTCGGGTTCTGCAGCGGCTGACACGGCATCAATCGGCTCAATCATGATTCCTATGATGGTTGATCAGGGATATGATGATGATTTCTCAACAGCAGTTACGATTACGTCTTCATGTGAGGGGCTTCTCGTTCCTCCGAGTCACAACATGGTAATCTACGCAATGAGTGCGGGCGGTATTTCCGTAGGTTCGCTTTTCCTTGCAGGTTACATTCCCGGAGCGCTTCTTGCAATAAGCCTCATGGTTGGTTCGTATATTATCTCCAAGAAGAGACATTACCCGAAGGGTGACAGATTCTCAATAGTCAACCTTGCAAAACAGTTCGTCAAGTCCTTCTGGGCACTCGCAGCTGTTGTTATCGTTGTTATCGGTGTTGTTGCAGGCTTCTTCACGGCAACCGAATCAGCTGCTATTGCAGTTATCTACAGTCTAATTGTTTCTGTTTTCATCTACAAGGGACTTGACTGGAAGGGAGTTTGGAAGGCGCTTGATAAGTGTATCGACACACTCTCTATCGTGCTCATCCTCATTGCTACTTCATCAATCTTTGGATTCTGCCTCACAAGACTTCATGTCCCGGACATGGCTTCAAAGGCAATCCTTGGGATTTCAGACAATCCTTACATCATTGCACTTTTGATAGACCTGATTCTTCTTGTGCTCGGATGCATTATGGATATGGCACCTATCATTCTGATTGCAACGCCTATCCTGCTTCCTATTGCTGTCTCAATCGGTATGAACCCTATCCAGTTCGGTATTGTTATGGTCCTCAACACAGGTATCGGTCTTCTCACACCTCCTGTAGGAGCCGTACTTTTCATTGGGTCTGCCGTCGGAAAGGTAAAGATGGAGAAGGTAGTAAAAGCGACACTTCCTTTCTACCTCTGCATGATTGTAACACTGCTGCTTGTTACATTTATACCTGAGATTGCCATGTTCCTTCCTAATCTCGTAAAGTGATATAGGTAAGCAGCGAAGGTTTACTAAGGCCCTGATCACTTCAGGGCCTTGATTATAGGCAGGCTTTTGCAGACGATGCTGCAAACGGCGGCAAACTGAGACAGCCTGTTTTCGTAGGAGATGTTAAAAATGGCTAAAGAAAGAGTGATTCAGTTTGGTGAAGGGGGGTTCCTTCGAGGGTTTGTGGATTATTTCCTTTACAAACTTAATGAAAAGGGTATCTGGGAAGGCGATGTGGTTATAGTTCAGCCCATTGAAAAAGGAATGTGCGAAAAGCTCATGGAGCAGGGGTGCGAGTACAATCTCTATCTTCGCGGAATTGAGAACGGCATGACTGTCAATGAGAGGACGCACATCAACGTAATCAGCAGGTGCGTTAATCCCTACAATGAATTTGATGAGTATCTGAGTCTCGCGGAAAACCCTGATTTCAGGTTTATAATATCAAATACGACGGAGGCGGGAATCGAGTATCTTGGAACTGAGAAGCCTGACGATGCTCCTGCTAAGTCCTATCCGGCAAAGCTTACGCAGCTTCTTTACAGAAGGTTTGAGCTTAAGCTTCCGGGATTTATTCTTATGCCATGTGAACTTATTGACAATAACGCCGACAACCTAAAAGCATGCATACTGAAGTACGCAAAGCTCTGGAAGCTTGGTGAGGAGTTCGAGAACTGGATTGTAAATGAAAATGATTTTTGCAACACGCTTGTTGACAGAATCGTAACAGGTTTTCCGAAGGACGAGGCAGAGTCACTCTGGAAGGAAATCGGATATCAGGACAATCTGCTTGACACTGCCGAGATTTTCCATCTCTGGGTTATCGGCGGACATCATGAGGACGAGCTTCCGCTCAACGCTGCGGGCTACAACATTGTCTGGACCGATGACGTTACGCCCTACAAGCGCAGAAAAGTCCGCATACTTAACGGCGGCCACACTTCGATGGTTCTCGGAGCCTATCTCTACGGTCTTAAGACTGTCGGTGAGTGTCTTTCGGATAAGAAGGTCAGTGCATACCTGAAGAAATGCATTTTCGACGAGATTGTACCTACGCTCGGCAACACCGAAACAGATATCGGTTTCGGAAATGCGGTTATCGAGAGGTTTTCTAATCCATTTATAAGGCACCTGCTTCTTTCAATCGCACTGAACTCTGTTTCAAAGTTCAAGGTCAGAGTTCTTCCGACAATTCTCGAGTACAAAGAGAAATTCGGCGCATACCCGTCTGCACTCACGTTCTCAATGGCAGCGCTCATTGCCTTTTACAGAACTGACAAAGCGAATGACGGCGAAGAGATAATGAAGTTTATGAAAACGGCTTCTGTTTCTGAAATTCTCAGGAAGGAAGAGTACTGGGACAAGGATCTCAGCGACATGATTCCGCTTGTCGAAAGGTACTACAGCCTGATCACAGACAAGGGAATGTCGGCAGCTTACGATGAAATTCTTGGTGAAAAAGAGGCAGAAAATGCTTGATGTAATAAAAATCAACAAATCCGATAATGTGGTTGTGGCCCTTCGAACCCTAGAGGCTTCGAGCAGAATTATGGTTGACGGTCGTGAGATTATCCTCAACAGGAGAATTGAAAAAGGTCACAAAATTGCCTGCAAGAAAATAGAAAAGGGCGAAAATGTGATAAAGTACGGCTTTGCAATCGGTTCGGCCCAAAATACAATCGAGCCCGGCGAGCATGTTCACACGCATAATTTGCGTACAGGTCTTGGCGACAACCTTGAATATGTGTACAATCCCGTTGATTATGCGGGAAGAATTGAGGCAGAGCTCACTGACGCTGAAAAGTGGTTCATGGGATATGAAAGGCACGACGGCAGGGTCGGAATCAGGAACGAGATCTGGATTGTACCTACCGTCGGATGTGTTAATTCGGCTGCAAGAGAGATAGCTGAACGTTGCAGCGACTATGTCTGTGAGTCGATAGAGGCGGTTAAAGCACTTAATCATCCCTATGGATGTTCACAACTTGGAGACGATCAGGATAACACAAGGAGAATACTTGCGTCGCTTATCGCTCATCCAAATGCCGGCGGGGTACTGGTACTCGGACTTGGATGTGAAAATTCAGGAATCGAAGCGATTAAGGAGGCTCTCGGAAGCTTCGATGAGAGTCGTGTCAGATTCCTTAAGTCACAGGACGTTGAAAATGAGATTGAAGAGGGAATCAGGCTGGTGGGAGAGCTTGCCCTAAATGCCATGAAGGTTAAGAAAACGAAGCAGCCCATCGAAAAGCTTGTCGTCGGTCTCAAGTGCGGTGGCTCGGACGGTCTTTCGGGAATAACCGCAAATCCCATAGTCGGCGGTTTTTCTGATTTACTCATCGGAGAAGGCGGTTCAACGATTCTCACTGAGGTTCCCGAGATGTTCGGTGCCGAAACGATACTGATGAGTCGCGCGGCAAATGAGGAAGTTTTTAATATGACTGTTGAAATGATCAATGACTTTAAAGATTATTTCAGAAAGAACGGTCAGGTGATATATGAGAATCCTTCACCGGGAAACAAGGCCGGCGGAATTTCCACGCTTGAGGACAAATCGCTCGGGTGCACTCAGAAATCGGGATGTTCGAAGGTGGTTGACGTATTAAAGTACGGTGAGTGTGTTAAGACACGCGGATTGACGCTTCTTAGCGCACCCGGAAACGATCTTGTTTCGACAACTGCCATGGTGGCGGCAGGTGCAAACCTGATTCTGTTTACGACAGGAAGGGGAACGCCTTTCGGAAGCCCTGTTCCGACCATAAAGATTTCGACTGGTTCTGAGCTTGCGAAGAAAAAGCCAAACTGGATTGATTTCGATGGAGGCAGGCTTCTCAATGAAGGCGAAAGTCTTGACGTCCTGTCACGTGAGCTGCTGGACCTTGTTTTGCACATTGCCTCGGGTGAGATGTGCAGGAGTGAAGAGGCAGGATACTGCGACCTTGCCATATTCAAGCAGGGTGTAACATTGTAATTGGAAAAACAGCATATACTTGATATTCTCGGGACAATTCCTGTCCCGAAAGCAAAGAGGAGGGGTATATAATGAAGAACTTTATGGATAAGGACTTTTTACTGAGTACGGATACAGCAAAGGAACTCTATCGTGAAGCGGCAGACATGACAAAGATTCCCGTAATCGATTATCACTGCCATATCATTCCGAAAGAAATCGCGGAGGACCGGCAGTTTGAAAACATAGCTCAGGTTTGGCTCGGCGGTGATCATTATAAGTGGCGTCAGATGAGATCAAACGGCGTTGAGGAGAAGTACATCACAGGCGATGCCTCAGATCGTGAGAAATTCCAGAAGTGGGCGGAGACTCTCCCGAGACTTATCGGTAATCCCCTTTATCACTGGTCACATCTCGAGCTTCGGTTCTACTTCGGTTATCAGGGAAACCTTAACGGCGATACTGCGCAGGAGGTTTGGAATCTTTGCAATGAGAAGCTCGCAAAGAAGGAATTCTCAGTGAGAAATCTCATCAGGATGTCAAATGTAAAGCTTATCTGCTCGACTGACGATCCCATTGATTCGCTCGAGTATCACAAGCAGATCAGGGAGGACAAGTCATTTGATGTTCAGGTACTTCCTGCATGGAGACCCGACAAAGCAATGAACATCGAAAAGTCTGATTTCAGGGAGTACATCGGAAAGCTTGAAAAAGCATCGGGTATTTCTGTCACAGACTGGACATCACTTAAGAAGGCTCTCGCAAACAGAATGGATTTCTTCGGCGAAAACGGATGCCGTGTCAGTGATCACGGACTCGAGTATGTAATGTACGCGGCTTCATCCGATGAGGAAATTGACGCCATCTTTAAGAAGGCTCTTGCAGGTGAGACAGTATCTGCAGAAGAGAATATAAAGTATAAGACAGCATTCATGATAAACATGGGACGTGAGACATCGGCAAGAAAGTGGGTAATGCAGCTTCATTACGGTGCAAAGCGTGACAACAATACTGCGATGTTTAAGAAAATCGGACCTGACACCGGTTATGATGCAATCAACAATTATGCCCCGAGTGCGCAGCTTGCTGATTTCTTAAATGCCCTTGCAGTAACAGGCGAACTTCCGAAGACGATTCTTTATTCGCTAAATCCCAACGACGATGCTGCAATTACTTCCATCATCGGATGTTTCCAGGACGGAAGCTGCCGCAACAAGGTTCAACAGGGAAGTGCATGGTGGTTTAACGACAACTTTGAGGGGATGATTTCACAGCTTAAGACATTTGCAAATCTCTCATGCCTTGGAAACCACGTCGGAATGCTCACCGATTCACGTTCGTTCCTCTCCTACACAAGACATGATTACTTCAGAAGAATTTTGTGCAAGCTTATCGGCGAGTGGGTTGAGAACGGCGAGTATCCTTACGAGAAGAAGATTCTCGAAGACATCATCAAGGGGATTTCATATAATAATGCCATAGATTATTTCGAATTTGAACTTGAGAAGATTTGATTCTGAAACGGTTATTTCCAAAGAAGTTCTTATTATGAGGTTAAAAGCGGATCCGTGAATTGAAAAGACGGACAAAAGCTAAAGTATGACGTAACGTAAAACTACATAATTCTCTCACTACAAAAGGAGCGGGCGATGAACGATTACAGTTTTGAATATGATATACAGGTTTCAGATCTCTGGAAGGCATCCATGTATTATGCATGGTCTTCATATCTTGCAGTCATAAACAGTGTGTGCATTGTTTCATCTGTCCTGCTCCTGATCGTCAAGTACAGTACTTCACCTAACTGGTTCAGGGTCATCATGATACTGTTCTTCATGGCATTTACGGTGTTTCAGCCGCTTATCATTCTGGCAAGGTCGAGTGTGAGACTGCAGGGAAAAGAAAGGCATATTCGCCTTCATTTTACGCCTGACAGCGTGCAGGTTACGGCAGGCGACAAGACGCAGGTGCTTTCATGGGGGGATGTCATGGGACTTTCGGTAAAGCCGGCGATAGTGATAGTCTACCTGAAGAATGGTGAGGGGTATATTCTTAACAACAAGGTTCTTGGAAAAGACAGGACAGGATTAATTGAAATGGTTGAACGCATTAAAAGGAGGAAATAGTGATGTTTGATCCTGGGATGTTCTCACTTGAAGGGAAGACGGCACTTATCACCGGAGCCTCGTACGGCATAGGATTTGCGATTGCATGTGCATATGCAAAGGCGGGAGCAAGGATCGTCTTTAATGACATTAGCAGTGAACTTGTGGAGAAAGGACTCGCATCCTACAAGGAGCTTGGAATAGAAGCAAGAGGCTATGTCTGCGACGTGACGGAAGAAGACGCCGTCCGGAAGCTTGTTTCTCAAATTGAAAAGGAGGTCGGCATAATTGACGTTCTTGTCAATAACGCGGGGATAATTAAGAGAATCCCGATGACGCAGATGAGTGCGGATGATTTCAGAAAGGTTATCGATGTGGATCTGAATGCACCTTTTATCGTTTCAAAGGCTGTAATTCCGGGAATGATCAAAAAGGGCGGCGGAAAGATTATCAACATTTGCTCTATGATGAGCGAACTCGGGCGTGAGACGGTTTCAGCCTATGCGGCGGCAAAGGGCGGTCTTAAAATGCTCACGAGGAACATCGCGTCAGAGTACGGCGAGTACAACATACAGTGCAACGGAATCGGTCCCGGATACATTGCGACACCTCAGACAGCACCGCTGCGCGAAAGGCGGCCGGACGGTTCAAGGCATCCGTTTGACAGCTTTATCGTTGCAAAGACACCTGCGGCACGCTGGGGAACTACGGATGACCTTCAGGGACCTGCGGTGTTCCTTGCATCAAAGGCTTCGGATTTTATTAACGGACATATTCTTTATGTTGACGGAGGCATTCTTGCCTACATCGGCAAGCAGCCAAAGTAGTTTCGGTTCGGAAAGGCGGCAGATATGGAGATAAGACAGGCATCATCGGCAAGAGATGTAAAGACTTACGACACAAGGAGACTTCGTGAGGAATTCCTCATAGAGGATTTGTTTCTTGAGGGAAAGATAAAGCTCGTTTACAGTCAGATTGACAGGATAATCACCGGAGGCTGCGTTCCTGTAGAGGAGATAGAGCTTCCCGCAGGAAGAGAGCTTAAGACAGAATATTTTCTTGAGCGCCGCGAACTTGGCGTAATCAACATCGGAGGGGCGGGATATATAAAAGTCGACGGCAGAAAGTATGCCGTCGGACATAAGGAGGCTATGTATATCGGCATGGGTTCGAAGGACATTATCTTCGGAAGTGATGACGCAAAGAATCCTGCACATTTCTACTTAAACAGCACTCCCGCACACAGGACATGCCCGACCGTCCTTATTAAGCCTGAAGGCCGGCAAGAGGACGGGGTTGTGATTGTTTCGGATGCGAACAAGGTTGAACTTGGTTCAATGGAGGATTCAAACCACAGAGTTATCTGCAAGTACATCCTTCCCGGACAGGTTGATAGCTGCCAGCTGGTAATGGGCATGACATCGTTAAAGCCGGGAAGCGTCTGGAATACAATGCCCTGCCACACGCATGACAGAAGAATGGAAGTCTACTTGTACTTCGAACTTCCAGAGAACGCCTTTGTTATGCATTACATGGGAGAACCGACTGAGACACGTCACATCGTAATGAGAAACGAGCAGGCGGTGATTTCACCCAGCTGGTCAATCCATGCGGGCTGCGGTTCAAGAAACTACACCTTCATCTGGGGAATGGCAGGTGAGAACCAGACCTTCTCGGATATGGATGATGTAGACAATAAAGATTTAAGATAGATCGGACACCGGTATCGGACGCGGCCGAGCCGGGAAAGGGTGAAGATCTTTTTATGAGAAAGGAAAAGAAAATGGCAAAAGTAATTACGATGGGTGAGATTATGCTCCGCCTTTCAACACCAAACTTTGAACGTTTCATTCAGGCGGATGAATTTGACGTCAACTATGGCGGCGGAGAGGCCAACGTTGCAGTCTCGCTTGCAGATTTCGGTCACACGGCCGAGTTCGTTACAGCGGTGCCCGATAACGACATCGGCGAGTGCGCCGTAGCAGCGCTCAGAAAGTATAATGTCAGAACCGAACACATCGCACGCTGCGGAGAGCGCCTTGGTATTTACTATCTTGAGTCGGGCTCATCGATGAGACCTTCAAAGGTAATCTACGACAGGGCACATTCATCAATTTCGACTGCAACGGCAGCGGATTTTGACTTTGATGACATCTTTAGGGACGCTGACTGGTTCCACTTTACGGGAATTACACCTGCTGTCTCGGATGCTGCTGCAAAGCTCACAGAGGAAGCACTTATCGCAGCAAAGAAGCACGGCGTGAAGGTTTCCGTAGACCTTAATTTCAGAAAGAAGCTTTGGAGTTCCGAAAAGGCACAGAAGGTCATGACCGGACTTATGAAATACGTTGATGTGTGCATCGGAAACGAAGAGGATGCGGAGCTTGTTCTCGGATTCAAGCCCGGCAAGACAGATGTCACGAGCGGAGAACTCGAGCTTGCAGGTTATAAGTCAATTTTTGAGCAGATGGTTGACAAATTCGGATTTGAGTACTGTGTATCTTCACTCCGTGTGTCTCATTCGGCATCCGATAACGGCTGGTCCGCATGTATATATTCAAGGGACACTAAGGAATTCTATTATTCGAAGTCCTATGAGATTCATCCGATTGTAGACCGCGTCGGCGGCGGTGATTCATTCGCGGGTGGTGTTATTTGCGGAATGCTTGACGGAAAGACAGCTGCACAGGCTCTTGAATTTGGTGTGGCAGCTTCTGCACTTAAGCACACAATCCCAGGAGATTTCAACTTCGTGACAAGGAAGGAAGTTGAGATTCTTGCCGGTGGCGATGCTTCGGGAAGAGTTCAGAGGTAGTAATACGCACATGTCATGACTGCGGAAACGCAAAAGTATGACAGTAAACGAAAGTGTTGAGCATTTTTTGACGAGGAGAAAAGAATATGAACGATAAACAATGGGAAATTGTAAAGGCCTGCGCAAGATGTGAGGCTATGGAGCGGATTCCGGTGGGACTGATTGTTGACA
>JAZLIL010000082.1:0-2137 GCA_045617405.1 Lachnospiraceae bacterium
GGCGTATTTCTCGCGCAACGCAGGCGAGGCGTTGGTGTTGGCTGCAAGCAAGGCGACTTGTTCAAGGCGCACCTTGCTTCGCGGGTAGACCTTCACATAGAGACATAGCCGATTGTCATACCATTCAGCATCAAGCCCCTTGTTATCTTGTTCTGGAGTATAGCGTAAAAGCATCCGACATATACGCTTCTGAAGAATATCATTCAGGTAATTCGGATTTTCAGAATCTTTTCTCATTGCGCAGTAAAGAGCTCCCGCCAGCGCCCAATGTTCCAGGACTCCACTTGCCGCAGCTTTTTCAGTAATATCAAGAAACTGATCATCATAATCAAGAACCACCTGTAGCTCCGACAAAGCGAACATTTGCCTTTCCCCACCCCTGTAAATCATTTCTTCCAGATATGGAACCGCATTTGTCATTTTAAGCATGCCCATAGTACTAATTGCACATTCAGCCCCATGATGCGCCCATAAATCTTCAGAATTCCAGTGTGTCTCCGAGATGTATTTCAACCGATCAAGAAGGTCATCGTTCGTGAACCCTTTCTCATGCGCGTATTCCTCCAACCTGCCGATGAAGATGCCGTGTATGCCCGTAAAATAGTTGGTGCGGATGAACTCAGCCTCCTCGGGTATTCCAGCGAAGGCTACCAGCGCAATAAATCCTGTAAGCAGGGCCGTGATTGTTCTCTTCATGCTTTCTTTCCTCAGTGGTGAACAGGATGCCGGCAGTCCCTGACAGCCGCGCCGACGGGCACCGGGGCAGCGTGCAAAATTGCGCTTGCCGGTCATTTTCTCCGTCTCTTGCGCACGAACACCAGAGCACCGACAATGCCGACCGCTGCCGCCGCCAAAACGACAACGGGTCTGCTGTAAACCGGATGCCCGTCGCCATGCCCGGCGGAAGTGGAGACTAGATGCGGAGGATTAGTTGCGCTGGGCCGAGTCTCCTTTGTCTCAACATCGGCCCGTTTGTCAATGACGTCCTTTCGCGTCTGTGCAAGCTCGTTTTCCGATGGCGGGTAGAGGTCGAGGAGGCAGATCAGTTCGTCCTCGGGAATCGCCTTCATTTTCTCCAGCTCCCCGGCGTATTTCTCGCGCAACGCAGGCGAGGCGTTGGTGTTGGCTGCAAGCAAGGCGACTTGTTCAAGGCGCTCCTTGCTTCGCGGGTAGTCCTTCATGTGCTGGCAAAGCTGATTATCATGCCAATCTGCATCAAGCCCCAAGTTTCCCTGATCCGGCGGATAAAGAAGAAGTGTGCGATAAATCCGATCTTTCTCATTATTCTCAAGAGCTATTGATTCCGATGTAAGTCTTCTTATGGCCCCATACAGAATACATGTTGCGTTCAAACGCGGCAAAACGTTGTTTTGCACAGCATTTTCGAGAATATCCAAAAAACTTTCGTCATAATCCAAAACATATTGAAGTGCGTACAGGGCAACTGTACACCTATTCTCACCTCGGTAAAGTTGTTTTTCTAGATACGGAATCGCATTTGTCATTTTAAGCATCCCCATGACATCGACGGCACACTCTGCCTCAAGGTGCGTCCGGGGATTCTCTGAATCCCACCGCGTTTCAGAAATGTATTTCAACCGTTCGAGAAGGTCGTCGTCAGAGAATCCATGTTCCCGCGCGTAGGCCCTCAAGCTTTCGCCGGGGATGCCATGGCGATAGTGAAAAAAAGTCTCGCAGATGTAGTCCGCGTCTTCGGACATGCCGCCAAAAGCCGCCAGCCCGAAAAGTCCAAAGAAGAACGCCGTTGCTGTTTTATTCATATTTTCCTTATCCTCAGTGGTGAACAGGATGGCGGCAGTCCCTGACAGCCGCGCCGACTGGTACCGGGGACTCGCGAAGCCAAAGTTCATTTTCTCTCCTTGCCTTCCAGATTCCCCAAATGTCACCGTATGGCAAGTCTGAGCTCAAGAGCGAATCATCAACGCCGTTCATCAGCAGATTCCGGATAAGCTCATTCTGGTTCGCGTAACCTGTGAAACTCACGTTCTCGGATTCGCATCCCCAGTCATGCTCGGTACGCGCTTTGCTGACGGCCCCCTCGACTTCATGATATTGAATATTTTGGAATGTCGATGTGTTCCTGTAAATGTCGGGTAATCCGCAGGCGTGACCGATT
>JAZLIL010000083.1:0-18974 GCA_045617405.1 Lachnospiraceae bacterium
CTTGTCGGCAAGCTCGAGAAGACTTTCCACAGTATCATCGCTTTCAGGAACGCACCCGTAAATACCGAGACTGTAGGTAACCTCGAACGGCAGATTCTGTTCGGTACAGTACTCTCTTAGCTGCCGGGTAAGTGTTTCCGACCCCGAAAGAGCCGTTTTCTCCGAAACATCCGGAATCATCAGGGCAAATTCATCGCCTCCGAGACGCCCGAAGATTGTCGTTTCCGGAAAGCATTTTTTGAGCATTGACGCAAGAAGCTTGATTCCGAGATCGCCCATCTCATGCCCGAAGCTGTCGTTGATTGTTTTCAGATTATCGAGATCGATGAATCCGATCACCATCTGCCTTCCCCGACGCCGGCAGGTCTGAAGAAGTTCGTCCGCTTCGGAGATGAATCCAAGCCGATTGAACGTTCCGGTGAGAGTGTCCGTAAACGAAATGTTCCTGAACCTGACTGTCATGTTGCCGAGAGCCTCTGTAATCATCATGTTCTCAAGCGCAGCTGCCAGATAGAGAAGCGTATCATAGTAGGTGTAGGAAAATACCCTTCGGCAGTCCTTTGAGACAAAATACCCGAGGCACGAGTGTTCCCGGTGGAGAGGGGAAACAACGTAGATGTGCCCGCCCTGTGCCGCACGGTCAAATCCCGGAAGCAGCTGACTGCGGGAAAATCCCTTAAGGCTTGCCCTTCTCGCACTTACAGAGTAAATGAAAGGAATATCAACAACGTCCGTGAAGTCCCCCGGAATGTCAATCATTCCCGTGTCATTCTGAAGAAGCTCTGCCGTAGTCTTCGGCTCAAGGCTGTGCGTACAGGTGCAAAGAAAGGCCTCCGCCGGCTTAAAGCTCCTGATTTCCTCCTCTATGATTGACATGGAGGCCTCTATGTTGTTAACGATTGACATCAGTCTGATACGTGACTTCTGTGACACCTCATAGTCGTAAATCTGGTCCTGATACTCCGAGAGCTTCGCCGATATGATATCGTGATCCGAAAGCGGATCGTCCGACTTACAACCGCACGAGCCCGAAAAGACAAGCTTGCTCTTGACCTTGATAATGTGAGGAAGATTTCTGTCCGAAAAATGATCCATAATAAGAAGGATAATCTGACGTCCGAGTTCTGAGTTTGAAAATCCGAACGTCGCAATCCTTGGGATGAATGTCCTGCCCTCGGGGCTGTTGCCTATACCGGCAAGCTTCAGATCCTCCGGAATACTGATTCCGTTCTTCATATAAAGACATCCCACATTGACGGCAATGTAGTCGTTTCCGGCAATAAGCGCATCTATCTTTCTCGTGGAGGGGTTCCTGTAATAGGAAAAGATGTCCTCGACTGTCGACCTTTCGTCAAACTCAAAGACAATTGACTCGTCATAATTAATGCTGTGATCGCCAAGACAATCCTTGTAGGCATCAAAATACTCCTCTGCCACGCATGAGTCAAAATGCATGCGGAGGAAGCCGATGCTTCTGCACTCATGAACCTCAATCAGATGATTGACAAGCTCGTAGCAGGACATATAGTGATCAATCCCGATGCAGTAGGTTGCATCGGGCATAGAATTATCACAGCAGATTGTGGGGAGCTCACTTTTCCTGATCATGTCAAGGATCTCTTCTCTGATCTCCCTGTTGCCGATGCCGTCGAGCTGAACGATGACGGCATCGAAGAGCTCAGGGTTGAAAAGCCTGTAGACCGATAGCTCTACCGCCTCGCTCGCGGGGACCACACAGCCCCCGACAAACGAGGTAAAGACTACAAGATCGTAGTCAAAGAGTTCACAGCTGCTCCAGAGTCCTCTGATGAACTCCGCCCTTGAAGAATCTGCAATATCACTTGAAAAAAGAGCGAGCCGCTTTGTTGCCATTTAACTGTATCTCCCAAAATGTGAAAAATTGTTGCGATAATACCGGCAACCGGTTAAAAAGTGATACATTCTCTCCGGTTATTCAGGCAGTTACCCGTGCGACCCCGGTAGTCATATGACTGGCAAATATCTCCTGATAGAGATTTCTTTCCAGAAAATACCTTCTGATTATGCTGGCAACTTCACCTTTATCCCTATAAGAACTGTCCGCGATGAATTCACAGCCCTTCATAAAAGCAATCTGTGCCTTTTCAGCGGGCTTACCCTTGAGACTTACGGCACTGCTCTTATTCCAGCTTCTGATCGGTGCCGACAATGCCTTCAAAAACTTGTTGCGCTTGAGTCCCGTTTTTGATCTGCTTTCGTAAGTACTAAGCTGTCCCGAAGACTGCTCCTTAACACTGTCATATTCCCTTTGCATGGGCTGAATAATATACTTTTGCATAAGCCCGTTGTCATAAAGCATATTGATAAAATCCTCGTCAGACTTTCCGCCGTTGTGCATAAGCACGAACTTCGCATTCTTGTCCTTTTCCTTCTTCTTTCCCTTTTCTCCCTGCGAAGGCCTACGGGCCTCCTCTTCGGAATCACTTGCGACTACGCTTGTGATGTCTTCAGCCTTCGGAACTTCTGCAAAACTGCCGATTCGAGGCTTCATTTCCTCCCACTGATCAACCAATACCTGTAACAGAAACTTGTCAATTTCGTCATTTGTCTTGACAGCTCCACCTACTCTGGGGAAGAAAATTCTCTTGACCTTCTGCGCCTCTTCGTAAATCTTCCAGAGAATCAGTTTATCTGATCTTGCCAGTTCTTCCACACCGTTGTCATGGGCCTCTGAACGCATCAGTCCCTTGGCAGTACCAAACAGAATAGCATCCCTTGCAACAATCATCTTGCATTTTTTAGCCAGAAGCGGCTTAATCCCGTCAAATCTCTTTTTAGTTTCCTCAGGATCGATTTCGTCGGCTGCCCCACTCAGACGATCCTTTAACTTAGCTATATCTTCTGAATCGTCGCCTTCAATAAATGTATTTGTAGCACCTTCAGCCAAAAAGTTCACAAAGTTCGGGGAGGCGATTGTACCAATGGCCTTCCAATGTGACAAATCAAATACCTTAAAGAGCGGATGGCCCTTTTGCGTCTCTTCAAGAACACCTTGGGCTTCAATCGATATCATCTCATGCAAGGCAGCTATTTTTCTGCTTGCATCTCTGGTGTTCCCATCCTTATTGTTTCTGACTTCAGTCATAATATTATTGCTGACTGAAGATATCAGAAAGAAAAGCTGATTAACCCTTCTGCCAAGCTCACCGAGCTGCGGCATAATTCCCGCATATCCCATGCAGAATCTTTGGAAAGAATTTACAAAAGACTGGGCATCGTCATAAGATATTGTCATTCCTCCAGCCGAACCGCCCTGTCCGGCTAATGTTTCGGCCCTGTTTCCATGTGACTCTATCCTGCCCGTAATATGCTCCTCATTGTCAGCTTCACGTTCATCCTTAAATTTACCGGTTGCCATGGCTTCTCTAATCGCCCTTTTCTGAAGTGCATCATCTTCCTTTTCAAGTCTTTTATCACGTGCAAGCTTAGCCTCTTCTCCAAATGAATCCGTACTCTGTCTGAAAGCTTCGAGAACAGCCGTTACGGCAGATTTTCTCCTTCTGCCCCTCCTTGAAAACGACCAGCCCTTATGATTATTCATATAATCCTGTGCCGCAGAAATTACGGCTTTTGCGGCATCGTCAAGCTGTCTTGAATTAAAGTCCTTGTAGCCGCCCGCCAAATAGGCCAGCGTTTGAATAACAGCCTTAAACTGCTCATTCTTTTCAGATTCATCACCGGCTGCAAGCAGCTTCTTCTGAAGTGCAAAAATCGCCTCCTGCCCCGTCAGGCCGTCGAACCGTATTTTAAGATCATCGGTAGTATTAGTGATAGTTGAAGCTTCCGGCTCTTCCACCTGCGATTGCTGCGCTCCACCCTGGGATTGCTGCGCTCCCGCCTGTTTTTCTCCTGTCTGTATCAAATCCGATTGCTGCTTTCCCACCGGATTTATCCCTGTCTGCATTGAACCGGCCTGCTGCTCTTTCACCTGTGACCCGGTCAACGGTGCAACCGGCTTAATCTCGGAATCTGAATCACTTTCGATAAATTCTCTTGCATCATCTGCCATAGTGTTCTCCTTTTCTCTATTAATCTGCCAACCTGTTGGTTCGCGTGCCGCCTTTTCTGCTAATCTGCCAACCCGCCGGTTTGCGTGCCTCCTTTTCTGCTAATCTGCCAACCCAGCGGTTCGCGTGCCGCCTTTTCTGCTAATCTGCCAACCCGCCGGTTCGCGTGCCGCCCGAATCTGTTACGTTTAAATACTTTGCCCTTTTTGTCACACCTCAGGCTTTTTCTACATTCTTATATCAAGAAGAACTCCGTACTGTTTAAAGTCCTCAAAACCAAGCTTTCTTCCGTCCTTCTTCTCTTCTAGGAACATCGCATTAACAAAATGCTTATTGTTTATCGGGACATTCTCGCTTGCCGCCATGTAGGCCGCATTTGTTATCATGCCCCTGATCAGACTTCCCGAAATCTCAAACTCCCTTGCAAAAAACTCAACATCGAGCTTTGGATCAACAGGAATCTTTCCCGAAAGAATGTTTTTATACATTACAAGTCTCGTTTCCGCATCGGGCTTGTCAAGGTTCACGATGTATGTTATCCTTCGAAGAAATGCGTTATCAAAATTGTTAAACCTGTTTGTCGCCATTATTGACAGCCCGTCGTACTCCTCCATTTTTTGAAGCAGGTACGAGACCTCGTTGTTCGCGTGCTTGTCATTGGAATTTGTAACCTCTGTTCTCTTAGCAAAGAGAGAATCGGCTTCATCGAAGAACAGAACGAAGTTTCCGTCCCTCGCCGCGTCGAAAACCTTACCGAGGTTCTTCTCCGTTTCTCCGACGTACTTATCTATCATCTGACTCAGGTCAACTCTGTAGAGTGCCCGGCCGACCTCATTTGCGATAACTGTTGCAGCCATCGTCTTTCCTGTTCCGGGCGGTCCGTAAAGAAGGATGCTGACTCCGTGACCGTAGGTCTGGTCACGGTTGAGACCCCACTCGTCTTCAACAAGACCTTTGTTTCTGATCCTTGAACATGCAAGCTTCAGAAGTCTTTTCTGCCCGTCCGCTATACGAAGATCATCAAACATATACTTGCCGTTAAGAGGAGTCGCAAGTGATGAAAGCTTCGACGAGTTAAAGGAGAGTATCGCCCTTTTAATGTCTCCGATTTCAATATCATCTCTACCGTCTTCCGTGGCATAAGCTTTTGCTGACCGTACTCCGTTTTCTATCATACCGGGTGTAATGTCGTAAAGAAGTGATGCCTCTTTAAGTACATCCTCATCTATCTCCCCGAATTTCTTTGCCATTTGCTTCCACAAGCGCAATCTTTCGGAGGCTTTCGGCTTTTCAACCTTAATTGCATGATACGAATAGCCCTCGGAAATATCTCTGACCTGCTCATCCTGAAGCGAAGTGACAATCACCCTGCCGTGAAGTCTCACAATCTCTGAGATAAGACTTCTTAGTGCCTCCGAATTCGTCTGAGTCACCTGAACATCCGAAAGCACAATATCTGTCCGCAAAATCCCCGCCCTGACAAGAACATCAAGGATTCCTTCCCGCAGTCCGTCAGATCCGAGTGAAAGCAAACGGCTTGTGTTGACATACAGGAGCTTTTCATCTTCAACTCCCTTTTGAAGGAGAAATTTCTTTCCTGCACCCTTCGGTCCGTAAACATTCAAAACGTCAATGTCAGCATTCGTGAAAAACAGGTACCTGACAGACTGTGCCACCGATGCACCGCTGATCAGCCCGGGCTCATCATCAACCTCAAAGCAGAACGGCTTGAGCTTTTCCGGAATCGCCATTTCACCCTTCAGTATTGAAATAAGCTGCCTTGACACGGAAAAGCTGTCATGATCGCGCACATTTGATTTTCCGTAATTTTTGACTCTGAAAACGGGGCAGCCCTCAATTGTATTGTGTTCATCCCTGACATCAAAGCATGTCCTGCTTCCCGTCAGATAGGAATATACCTTTTTTGCCAATGCAAAAGTCGGATAATTGTGTTCATCATGATCATCCCGAAGCATTCTGTACTTTTCAATCACTCTGCCGTCGAATGACGGTGCTGCACCAAGAAGCAGACACACAAAGCCGAAAAAGCCAAGTCCGAATCTCTCTGAAATAACGGTAATCCGGCACAGATAATCGCTGTCATCGAAATTTACGATAGAGTTAAGTGAGTTCTTCTTTACCTGATTGCAAACGAGAGTAATCATCGAAGAATCTTCTGAAAAGAGCCTGTCATCATTGCCCGCCTGCATCACTTCAATCGCAGCGTCAAGCGCCATGTTGAGAAGCTGCAGGTAATCTGAGATTTCTTCGTCCTGATTGAAATATTCTCTTGCATAGCATCCGGGATAGTTTTTCAAATCGATCACGGTGATTCCTCACAAAATATAATACTCGACAAAACACACAATTATCTAATGTATTATTTTAGCACTTCTTGATATGTTGTGCAATAGCAATATCCGTGTGTACCTATTTTCTTCTTCTGTTTGTTCTTTGCAAATTTCAACGCATTTCGTGTGTTTAACACAAATCGTGATTGCGTATTTCGTAAGTTTCCTGCAGGAAGTAAATAATCTCACCAGCCGTAAAAAGGACTGTCGGGACAGCCGGCAAAACTCCTCAAAAAAAGCAGCCGGCAAAACTCCCCAAAAAAACAGCCGGCAAAACCGCAAAAAGCCAAATTGTGCCGGATCAGGCATACGAAACAGGCTGCGGTGCCACGGCACCACAGCCTTGATATACAGCCCTATTTGATTTTCAGTTCGAAGGAATCTATGCTGCCTTCTTCTTGTCCCTGGTAAACTTAATAGCAAAAAGTCCTGCTACGATAACTGCTGCTCCGACAATGAGGCCGATCCACCATGTTCCCGTGAATGCCGCAACGATATAGCATACTAACGATACAGCAGCAACAGACAGTGCGTAGGGAAGCTGCGTTGAAACATGGTTGACGTGGTTGCACTGTGCACCGGTTGAAGCCATAATCGTCGTATCCGAGATAGGTGAACAGTGATCACCGCAAACAGCACCTGCAAGGCAAGCGGAAACTGAGATGATGAGAAGCTCTCCGTTGAGTCCGCCGATGTTGATGACGATGGGAAGAAGGATTCCGAAGGTACCCCATGATGTTCCTGTCGCAAAAGAAAGACCGATTGCCACGAGGAAAACAACCATCGGCATGAAGGTCATCAGTGATGCCGCAGAGCCTTCAAAGATTCCGCTGACAAACTCAGCTGCTCCGAGAAGACCTGTCATTGATGAAAGTGTCCACGCAAAGGTCAGAATGAGGATTGCGGGAACCATTGCCTTAAAGCCCTCAGGAAGGCAGTCCATGCATTCCTTGAAGCTCAATACTCTTCTTGCGAGCATGTAAATCATGATAACAATCAACGCAACGATTGAACCGAGCGAAAGACCTACAGATGCGTCACAGTCAGCGAAAGAAGCCTGAAGGCCGACACCGTCGAAGAGACCGCCTGTATAAGCCATTCCGACAACGCAGCATACAATGAGAATAACAATCGGAAGGACAAGATCTGCAACCTTTCCCTTCTGTGATATCTGCATTCCGACTGAATTTGCATAAGGTCTGTCAGGTGTTGTGTAGAGATCACCCTTCTTTGCATTGTCCTCATGCTTCTTCATGGGACCGAACTCAACTCCGATAAGAGTAATTGCAAAGACAAAAACGATTGTGAGAAGTGAGTAGTAATTGTACTTGATAGCGCTCACAAAAAGTTCGAAGCCGTCATATCCTGCATCACCGGCAACACCCGAAACTGCTGCCGCCCATGATGAAATGGGGGCAATCATGCAGATGGGAGCTGCAGTTGCATCAATAAGATAAGCAATCTTTGCTCTTGAAACCTTGTTCTTATCAGTGATGGGAAGCATAACGCTGCCGACTGTAAGGCAGTTAAAGTAATCATCAACAAAAATGAGAATTCCAAGGAAAAATGTTGCGATGGAAGCACTCTTTGCCGAGTTGATTTTTTTGCTTGCCCACTTACCGTAAGCTGCCGAGCCTCCCGCCTTGTTAATGAGGCAGACGATAGCTCCCAGAACAACGAGGAAAATCAGAATACCAGCGTTCCATCCGTCGGCGAGCTTTGCGATGAAGCCCTCGTTTACCATAACATCAAGTGCCGCAACGGGCTGGAAATTGGCGTTAAGAAGCGCTCCAACAACAATTCCGACGAAAAGTGAGCTGTAAACTTCCTTCGTGATAAGTGCAAGCACGATGGCGATCACCGGCGGAAGCAGTGACCAGACTGTTGAGTAGGCCCAAACCGTTGCCTCCGCATCCCCGCCGTCAGCGCCGAAAACCGTCATGACGTACATGGAGCAGAAACAAAGAAGGACTACGGCAAATGCCATTAATTTCTTTCTCTTCATATAGTCTCTCCAATCCTTACATTTTCAGCTGCTCACCGGTTTTAATCCTGACACTTCTCCAATTCATCAAGTCAAGATTTTCACACATTAAACCGTTGAACGCACCGATGCAACTATTATACGACCTGCCACTGAATAATGCAATCATTGACAATCACTTTATTTAAAATTATCATGTTACTGTTGTCATTGTTTGTCCAACAGTATGGCTATATGGATATGGAGAAGAATAATGTATCATTTCATTATCAACCCTGTTTCAAGGACAGGTAAAGGAAAAGCACTCTGGGCAGTACTGAAATCCGAGCTTGAATCAAGAAAGATAGAGTATGAGACCCACTACATCGATTATGCCGGGCATGCATCGGAGATTGCCCGCGAGCTTTCGAGCCTTCCCGGGGAAAAGAGGATAATAATCGTCGGCGGTGACGGCACCGTCAATTCTGTAATAAACGGTCTCGTTCTTTCCGATGAGCTCTATATCGGCTACATTCCAACCGGGTCGGGAAATGATTTTGGCAGAGGTCTCGGACTTCCGAGCGACTACCTCGAGGCACTCAGACTGATTCTCAAATCGACTCAGGTAAAAAAGATTGATGTGGGCGAAATCACCTACTTTAACGGAGACGCACCGAAGAGATTTGCCGTCAGTGCCGGTATCGGATATGATGCCGATGTATGCTACTACGCTGACACAAGCACGCTCAAGTCGGTTCTCAATTTTTTCGGTATCGGCAAGCTCGTCTATTTCATTTTCGGAATGATTCTTCTTTTTAAAAACAAACCTGCTGCCGCTAGCATCACAATTGACGGAAAAACAACGGTTGTAAAGAACCTCAAGTTTCTCGCCAACATGAACCTTACCTATGAAGGCGGCGGACTTCCCATGGGACCCGGTGCCGATCCCACAGACTCCACTCTGACAGGCTGCATGGTTCATGACATCAGCAGGCTCACACATCTTATTTCGATGCCCACAATCTTCAAGGGTACCCACATCAACCGCAAGGGAATCGACCTGATTTACGGACACTCGATTGAAGTCATGACAGACAGACCGCTCATCCTCCACACGGACGGTGAATACGCCGGTCAGCACGATCACGTTATTTTTTCATTTGCTGATGACAAACTGAATCTTATATGCTAAACTAAATCAAATTGAAATAAGGAGGAAAACCGGTCGGACGGAGTTCGGCCGGATGTAAAAATACTATGAGCGATGAATTTTTAAATGAGGAAGAGCTTGTCGATCAGGTCACACTCACACTCGAAGACGGCACAGAGCTTGTCTGCGATGTACTTGCGATTTTCCCCTGTGACGGCAAAATGTACATTGCACTCGTTCCCGAAGAGAATCCCGATGACAGCATCTACCTCTACGGTTATGAGGAGGCAGAAGACGGTGAAATCACTCTCATCGACATCGAAAGTGATGAAGAGCTCGAAGCAGCAAGCGATGCTTTTGATGAACTCCTCGACAGTGAAGAATTCGATTCCATGTTCGACCTTGACGACGAGGAAAGTGAAGACTGATTACTTATCACTTCATTCCACCGGTTACGAAATCTTCAGATGCGCTTCTGTCCGCACGGACAAGGAGCGCATCTCCTTCTTTAACAGAGAAAACATTTCCGTACCAATCCGTTACAATGTCTGAACCTTTCTCGAGCTTCCACATGCAAAAGCCCGTCCCGGAGGCTTTTGTGTACTCAATATACCTTCTTCCCGAGCTGTCAGCCGCGTATATTTCAAAATTCACGACGATATAACCGTCCTTTTTCCAAAAATCATCATTTGATGTCAATCCGCCTCTCCTTAGCGATTCATTTGCAAGGTCGAGATCCTTTACGCAGGCATAGACTCTTGGCGGCAGTTCATATGAAAAGCTCCATACCCTTCCGCCTTCCTTTATTACCTCGCAGGGGGCATCGAAATGGCCGATTCTTACGAACCGCAATAACCTTCCGTTTTCAGTCCTGTCACAGTAAAGATCGACAGGAATGTCAACACCTGCGTCCTTCGAAATGAATCTGAAGGTCGGATTCACAACGATTCGGCATTCCCCGCAGGCAACTCTGTTTCCCGTTGTCTCAAGCTCAAGCCGCCATTTATATCCCGCCTTCAGCGGTCCGAGATTTTTGTAGAGAGGATGACATCCGGGAACCGTCGGGAGCGTAAAGCTCGCACTATGTGTTGTCTTGCGGCCGAACCTGTCAAAAAGCCCGACAGGATAGAAAGAGACCAAGTCAAAAACTCCCTCATAATCTCTGTCCGTCGCACCGGTAAGCCTCAGCCCGTAGAGCTTTCCCGACATTTCATATTCACGAATTCCGGTGGCCGCATAGCATGACGAACTGTAATTTGCGAAGCTCTGCCCCGTATCCGCACGATAACGCCCATTCACCGCGACACTCCGGAAGCTTGCGAGGTGATTTCCCTCCGAAACCCACTCGTCCGCATAAAACCTGACGGTTGCGGTACCGATTGTCACCCAGGTTCCTTTCGTAATAAAACGGTCGTTCGCCGTCAGGCGGTCCTCCCCCTCATCAAGCCAGACATCAAAGTCAAAGCAGACCTGATTCATGGGAAGTCCACCGTCAGAGGCAAGGTACTTCGAGTAGTCACGATAGCCGTACCCGCGCTCGGAAAGATGACTTCCTGTGTTTGATACGGCGACAGAAAAGTCGCAGGTCTCACAGCACGAATCCTTATTGTCGAGGACAATCGGAACCTTTGATGTGTCCGGGCTTGCAAGCTGAACAAAGCACGAATTGTCATCGTTTACAATCGGAGCACAGACAACCGGTGTGTGAACAAAAACATCGTTGACGTTTCCTATGGAAAAGGTCTTCGTGGCGGAGGCGTTTGTCCGGTAGGAAGCGTACCTGGCGTAGGTCACCCTTGCATCAGAGTAGTAATTGCCGTTTGAAAGTGATGCCGGAATTGTGATTCCGGCGGCATACAGAGAATACACCGGGGTTGTCACTGCACTCCTGATTCCCGAAGAATTCGGTGAAGGTGCAGTACCGCTCGAATTCGTACAGGTACTCCCGTTTAGAATCACAACGCCGCCAATCGTGAGGCTGTCATTTTTTACGCTCATATTACCGGCACGACTGCTGACCTCTGACACGGAGGGTGTCATTCCCCTGATGTCAGAAAGTGACGGAAGACCCGCTCCCGCATCGTAGTTTTTTGCCGGAAGAGTAACCTGCCCCGGCGAAAAGCTGTAGTGCGAAGACACATCGGAGTTGGCACTGAAGCTGATTGCGGGCGGAACAATACCGCTTGCCGTCATTGACGCCATTCCGGATTCGGAAAGCGTATCATTTACTACCACGGCACCTGACGGCGAATATGCGGCAAGATTGTCAATCATATAAAAGGTGTACGATCTTGTCACATTCACCGTAAACGAAAGTTTCAAATTGGTACTCCTGTTTACGGTCTTTTCCTCGAGAACCGGATTCCCTTCCTTATCCGTCTTACCTGTCGGAACCGTTTCCTTCTCCGTCCAGGTGACACGAACGGGCTGACTGACCGAAACAGGATACGTTTTTGAACCCGTGACCTTCAGGATGTCAAGCTGCAGAAGATAGTCATCGGCCGTAACGTAAGTGTAAAGACTCTCCGTTGTCGGAACCGCCCGCGCAACATCGAAACGCTCATATCCCGGAGAATCCGCACCGATGACAGCGCGAAGTGAGGGAGATGTCTCGTTGACCGATACCTCCCTTGTAACGATGTCGTTTCCCGGGACTACGGGCGGCGTCGGACCGGGATCGGTTCCGGGATTACTTCCTCCCTGTTCCGGGTCTGTGCCGGGATCTGTTCCGCTGCCTCCGCCGGCTCCCGAATTATCAAACTCGCTTGCCTCCACCGTAAGCTCAATGTCGTAGTAGGCGGCAAGGAGTGAATATGTTGCATCACTCCAGGCATCGGCCGCACGCATCGAAGCAAGGTCGTAAATTTTTCCCGACGTCACCTTCGCCTTTGTTGGTGTAATGCCGTCGGAACCGACCCATTTCGTGCAGGTCATGAAGATGTAGCTCATGTAGATGTGATACTTTCCGGAGCTGTCCGCCTTCAGATCCTTATCCTCAATAAACTTCGCGAGCTTTGAATAGAGCCGCTCCTTCTCAATGGAATAATAGTAAAGCGTCTCATCGGAAACATCCCTTGTTACTGTAATCTTATCGTTTACAAAGGTATCGTATCCGCCCGAACTTACCGGGTCGCTGTTCTCAATCTTAACCTTCTTCGCGCCGTCAAAGCCCGACGAAGTCTGTGTCTTTCCGGGCTTTGCGGTAAAAGAAAACCCTACCGTTTCGTAAGTCCTGTAGCTCGACCCCGGATCACGGTAACGGCTGTTGTGATGACCCGCAAACTGAATGGGAAGATCGGGAAATCCGTCATGAAAATCTGCGGTGATAATCTCCTGCCGATCGCCTCCCGGTACATAGGCGTAAACCTTCTGGCTTCCGTCAGCCTGACTGACTGTCACGCTGTAAGCATCGGCAGCATGAAGCTCACCTGCCGGAGACAGGCATGCAAGAAGCAGCGACAGAACCGTTATAAAAACACCTGCCGCACGGACGCGCACCATGCTGCGCGGCTTCAAGGGCAGACATGACGTGAAGCGCCTCCTTACCGATAAGACAGTCCGATTCTTCAACATGATAATATAACCCTGACCTTTCTTCCGTTATGTAATATCCCTTTGTCTCCCTTAAGTAGGAGCCCGAGATTCCTACAGACGAATACCCGTTTGCAAGCCCTTGCGAAGGGTAACCGATGATAAGCGCTATCACGGAAGGTTCCGTAAGCGCATGAGAAAAATTCGCCGTATAAAAGCCCTTTCCCCCGGTCTTTGCGTACTCGGGAAGGTTAAGCTCGCCCGCGAGGAGTCCAAGCCTGTAATCTTCAATGACTCCGCTCAGTCCTTCCCTGATTGCCTTCTTCAGTGCTTCCTCTTTTTCGCCTTCAACCGGTTTATCCTCAACATAAAGCTCTCCGTCCGCATCCTTTTCAAGCTTCGAGATCCGGATACCCTCTTCACATGCAACGATTACACAGGGTACGTAGCGGAAAAGCTCCTCTCTCGACGCCGGGTCATCTGCGATCCCGAGTCTCACGGCGAAATTCTTAATAAACTCTTCATATGCCCTTTCGTATTCACTGATCTGTCTGCCGTCTTCAAAACCGATGATATCCGATGCCGTATCGTCGCAGGCCGCCTGAAGCACCTTATCGATTCGTCTTCTCTCCCTGTCCGCCTCTTCCGCCCCTGAAAGACGCAGATTCAATAAAAGACACGGAGCCAAGGCCGCGACAAAAAAGATCATTATGATATGGTGTGCTCTCAAGTTTTCTCACCGCCTTTAAGCAATGGAGCCATTCTGTTGTCCTCACCCCGTAGTCTTATTCTGATGCTCATTCTGCACTCTCCCTGACTGTCTCTCCAAAAAATGACTTTTCTTTACCGCACATCATCGTCAGATACAGTCTGTCGCCTCTTTGGAGGCGCAATTCTCCGGGCCCTTCAAACAGAAGCTCTCTTATCTCATGATCACCTGTAACATCAAAGTGTGCTGATGCATCGAAGCCCCGGCCGTCAACTTTTCGAACAGGTTCATACGTGACCCTTTCAACCGAAAGCATGACACTTCTGCGGCCTGCTGCCTCGAACAAGGCAAGATCATCGTACATTTCATCCGTGATATGTCCCGTTACGCAGGCTTCATTTAAGAAAGCTTCGGCGTACCTTTTTGCCGAAAGACCGTCAATCCTTTCGAGAGTCGATTTCGCGTATATAACAGGACCAAGCATAATGACAATAACGGCGAAGCTAATCAGAATGCACCTGCTATACGACCCCAAGTCTTCCTCCGATCTCGCAAAGCTCGCCCGCAAGAATACTGTCGGGTTCGCTTACTGCAAAATAGCCGTTCTCAAATCTGCCGGTAATATCCTCTGCGCTGTCTGCCATGACGCTGATTTCGAAAATCCTCCTTATGCACTCCTCGCCCGACTTCGTAAATAGAACTTCACGAGCCGTCGCTCCATCGCAGCTTTCCGATCCGAAGAGATTGATTGCAACACCGCCAAGCATCATGAGACCGAGAATTCCGAAATAGGCGACAGCGGCAAGCCGAAAGTCAAATGCTCCGTCAAAAAACGTCTGAGGCTCAGCACCGGTCGATCGTGCAAATTCGGCAATATACGAGATCAACGGAATCACACCGATTGCCCCAAGAACAGCCTGAAGAACAACTCCTCCCAAAATGTGGGCAAGAAGCCCTGCCTTTCCCCCTCTCTCAAACGGTGACATGACACACTGCCATTCGTAACCCTTACCTAACGTCATTCTTTGTTTTGTTCCGCCAAAAGTAAACTTCAGACAGCCAAGCTTAATAAATCCCTTTCGGTATCCTGCCAGAAGTCCTCCCATCAGGTGTCCTATTTCATGTATAAACGACGATGTCTGCTCTGCAACAAAGCAAATAAGCGCCGTCGATCCCAAAAGAACCGTGCAGTCTAATACTGTTTTCATTGTCGCTACCTCAAAAAGCCCCTTTCTGCTGTTAAAATGCCGCAAGCAGTCCCCATGCGGGATCTGCCCGGCAGACACATTCTGCCGCCCTGCCAAGCTGTGTCATTATCACATAGAAGAGAAAGAATGCCACGCTCAGAACGACGGCAAGAAGCGTCCTTTCCATAAGCTCTCTTTCCATAGGCTACTGCTGTACGAAGATGACCTTCGTTACCATACCGTTTTCGTTTGTGATGACAGAGCACGTAAACTTACCGTTCTCGTTGATGTACTCATCACTGTCCCTTGTCACGCCCGGATTGCTTTCCTTGTACTTTTTGTCAACGTAGGAAGTAAAGGGCTGTGAAGCATTATGCGCCGTTGCCTTTGTCTGGACCTCTACGGTAACGTTTGCGTTGTCACTCATCTCATCAATCATGCTGATGACCTGCGAACCCGACACAACATTTCCATCGTACATTGTCATTCCGAGCTCCGTGTAGCCGCCCATAAGACTGTTGAACTGTTCGCTCGATTTCGAAATCAGCGGCTTTGCGATAAAGAATGCTGCCATCAGTGCTGCAACGAATACAACAGTAATAACAAGCCCGGCGCCTGTTCTAAACCCGCTCTTCACCGTTTCGTCGTTGTTCCGTACCGTCATCGATGCCTCACTTGCCGCAAGAATCTGTGCCCTTCCTGCCACTCCCCGTACTTCTCCTGTTGTAAAACCACATGATAAGATTTCGTTTATGTTCTTCATATTCTTCTTTTGCGTGACCGGTTGTAACTTTACCGGGTCACTCTCTCCTTTCCTTTAGTTAAATACCGTCATCTCATATAATGCCGGTCCTCTGATTATCCGATAGGCAATGCCTGATTCTGTTCAAAGCTGACAAGTGTTATCAGCCCGTTTTCATTAAACGTCACTTTGCAGTCAAAGACTGCATTAGGTCTTATGTAATACTGCGTACCGGCATCCTTCATGTACCTTAGAAATCCGTCGCCCGTGTAGGTGTTTTGGCAGACTCCCGGTACTCCTTCCGGCCTGGTTACAACAGTCATGGAAAATCCGTCTCCTGATGTCTTCCCGTAGAAGTACTTCCTATAGAAATTCACGACATCCGCCCCACAGCACCTGGCCCCGTCAAGCCTCGTTATGTCGTAATTTGCCAGTTCCTCCGACACATCGCTTATGGCCGTGACCGTTTTATTGCTGATGCCTGCTGCAATCCTTACAACCGTGATCACCATTCCGATAAGAATGATTGAAAGCACCATTCCGACTGCACTCCTCCACGCTTCTGATACAACGCTGTTCATATAGATTCCTTTCTTTCAGATTGTCTCCGGGAATTCCGCCCTCTAATATCCGTTTGTCTCGGGACTTTCATGCCTTCCGCTTCACCTTCCGACAACCTGCGTGCAGGTGTATTCCTTAACCGGCTTGCCTCCCGTTATTCTCACCCTCACCCAGTCACCGTCTGAAAGTCCGACGACTCCGTTCTCATTGAGCTCTGCCTTAAGCTCCTCACTGTACCTGACTCTTTCCAAACAAGCATATGAAGGAAATTTGTGCATGTCAGGCTCTCCTGTCTGAACCCGAGCGTCGTACATTACCGTCTCAACGCCTGTTGACAGCTCTACGCTGTAGGGAGCAAACGGGATAACTGCGAGGTCCTCAAGAAACTTCCCGTACTCTTCGCTGCGGATTTCTTCTAAGGCGCAGACTCTGTGAAGAAACTCTTCTGCACGAAGTTCGAGGCAGTCTGCCGCCTCATTTGAAAGAATCCGCTCGTAAGAGGTGATATTTATTCCGAGAAATGTGATAATTACAAGAAATACGGCGAAAACTCTTCCGACATAATCCATAGCTCCTCCATTCCTACAGGTAGCCGCCAAGCGTAGTCGCGTAGCTTTCAAGCAACCCGAGAATTGCTACAAAATATGGGATAATTGCGGCACACATCACATAGTAGAGCGGAACCGCCGCGAGTGTACCGGCAATCATGCTTCGTTCCTCAAAGGCGTTCTGCCTGTCGATTTTACGGTCCTCGGCAAAGCTCTCCATCTGGGATTCAATCTCCGAAAAAGCGGCTTCGATTCCGCATCTGTCAACCCTCCTGAAGCAGTCGGCGAGCCTTGAGAAATGCACGCTTCCCGTTTTTGCCGCCATCCTCGAAAATGCTTCTTCGTCCCCTGACAAAAGCTCGTCAATAGTCTTACTTATCACACCTTCAAATCTTCTTGAAAACATCTCCATCGACCGAAGCATCTTTGTGACTGTCATATGCGGGACATGCATTTTCATCAGGCAGATGCTCTGAAGCTGCGCGACCTCGTCCTCACGGGCAGCCTTTGCCACTCTGTACGTAAGCTCAAGTCCGAGAATCGGCATAAACCATCCGGCAATCGCAAAGAGAAGCGCCGCAGGCAGGTCGTGAAGCCTTATGACGGGTGTTGAAACCATTTCCATCCTCTTTTCAAGATCAATCGCTATCCTTGAAAGACTGAGCTCATTTGCAATTCCGGTTTCGCTTCGTATCTTGCCGGTAAGCCCCGTCGGGCCATTTTCAGACCGCTTATACGCAAAGCTCTCCCCCGAGCTTTTATACTCCTTCATGAAGGAAGGAATATACTCACGGAGAATTTCCTTCTCACCGTCGGTATAAATACTTCCGACGTCGCTTAATACGCTTAAATCATTCATTGCTGCGTACCGGGTCTTTATATTCCCGATCATAAGAACTGCGAGAACAAGAATAAATGCCATAACAGCACCGGCGAGCTCACGCAGTCTAACGACACGCATGTCGCAAGGCTCCCCGACACTTCTTAACCTGTTGCAAAGTGCATTCCGCCACTTCGCCCCTGCCTTAGCGTCAGTGAACCACCTGACACTCTTCTCTGCCGCAAGCCCGTCAATTCTTCGCTGTCTTTTCCCGGGGACTCGAAGCTCCTTCATGCAGATAACTCCTTTCAGGAAAACAAGGGAGATGACCGGTGCCAAAAGCGTGATGAGCATTCCCCATTCACCCGAATAGAAATCGGCCAGGACGCTCATAAGCTCTGTCTGCTGCCTGATAAGAAACGGAAGAAGATAGAGCGGCACCACGCAAAGTGCCATCATGCCACGAAATGCCAGGTGCAGACGCTTCTTCTCGCGAAGCTTTGCGGCCGTTTCTGACGTAAGACGCTCGAGGTTTTTTAAGAACAACGTGCTTCCCGGCAAAAGTCCCGAAAGCTGCCCCCTTTCGCCCTGGCAAATCCTGTCTCTTTGCATTAAAGCAGGATATTGTCTGTCTCCTGTCTGAGTTACATCGATTGCGAGTGACGCAAGCTTTTTCACTAAATCCGGTGCATCCGTCCTGAAGAATTCTGCTGCCTTCTCACGTGAATCGCTTGTTTCGAGAATCTCAAGAATTTCATCTGCCCTTAAGCAGACCTCACGGTTTTCTGACATGTATCTCGCACTTCTTATCGCCTCAACGGGCGAGTGATGCTCGTAATACATGTGCTCAAGATTTCGGAGAAAGACATCGAAACCAGAAAGAAATCCTGTCTCCTCCCTGTATTTTCTAATCTCACCGGCAATGTACCCGGCTGAGATGAATGTGACCACGCCCGTAATCAGCCAGTAGATCACAAGATCAAACTTTCCAAAGAGTATATGCATTCACTGACCCTTTCCTCTCCGAGTACCTTCTTCATCCGCAAAAGGCAGGCCGCAGACGGTACCGCCCGAAAGACGTACCGCGCGTTTTCCCTGTCAAAGACGAGGATGTCTCTTGCCTCGTAGACTCCATTAAGCATCCTCTCGTAGTAAAGGCGCTTTCCCTCTGCCGCGTCCACCGCGCCGGACGTTTTTTCATGAATCACGATTTCAGTTATCCGTTCCACAATAAACCCGTGCTTTTCATCACACGCACAGTGGATGTCAAAGTTGATTGACTCTGCTACCTGACGTTCGGCTTCAAGCCTGTCGCTAATCCCGAGTGTCATCATCAGGGCATTTCGTCCGTACTCGACAAATTCCC
>JAZLIL010000084.1:0-6855 GCA_045617405.1 Lachnospiraceae bacterium
TTCCTTGTCTGTCTTGATAACAGCTGTAAGGATTGTTGTAGATCCTGTTGGAACTGGAACACGCTGTGCAGAACCGATGAGCTTTCCGTTGAGCTCGGGGATTACAAGACCGATAGCCTTTGCAGCACCTGTTGAGTTGGGAACGATGTTAACAGCGCCTGCACGTGATCTTCTGAGGTCACCCTTTCTCTGAGGACCATCAAGGATCATCTGATCGCCTGTATATGCATGAATTGTGCTCATGATACCCGACTTGATAACTGCGAGATCATTAAGAGCCTTAGCCATGGGTGCTAAGCAGTTTGTTGTACAAGAAGCAGCTGAGATAATCTTATCTTCGGGCTTAAGTGTCTTGTGGTTTACGTTGTAAACGATAGTAGGAAGATCGTTTCCTGCGGGTGCGGAAATTACGACCTTCTTTGCGCCTGCATTGATGTGAGCCTGAGCCTTTTCCTTAGAGGTATAGAAACCTGAGCACTCAAGAACTACGTCTACATCAAGCTCGCCCCAAGGACAATTGTTAGCATCGGGCTCTTTGTAGATCTTAAGAGTCTTGCCGTTAACTGTGATGGTGTCTTCACCTGCTGAAACGGTATCTGCTAATGCATACTTACCCTGTGATGAATCATACTTAAGAAGATGAGCTAACATCTTGGGTGATGTTAAATCGTTGATTGCTACAATTTCGTATCCCTCTGCACCAAACATCTGTCTGAATGCAAGACGACCAATACGACCAAAACCATTGATTGCCACTTTTACTGCCATTTTAAATTCCTCCTGTTATTCATTTTTCTTTCACACTAGAAAAATACGTGTCTATTCTAATTCATAAAGTAAAATTGTTCAAGCACTATTTTTTCAAAAAGCAAAATTACTTTATTTAATAGAACCAAGTTTGTTAAGAGGCCAGACGCGAAATACTACAACTCCGTTAATGTCACGCTCTTTCACATTGCCAACCATTTTCTTCCTGCTGTCGGTGCTGTTGTTTCTGTTGTCTCCGAGGACAAAGTACTCATCTTCTCCAAGTTCAATCGGTTCTGCTGCAAGTCCGGGGTTCTTGATTACTGCTTTCCCGTAGTTTTCTTCCAGAACTATACCGTTAATGTAGATTACACCGTTTTCATCGATTTGAACGGTTTCACCCGGCAGCCCGATAACGCGCTTGATATAATCATCTTCCTGAGGATGTGCTTCGGGATTAAAAAAGATAATATCAAAACGGTCATAGTGTTTTTTAAGCTTCCAGCCGATAAGCTTGTCACCGTTTTCTATGGTATTTTTCATTGAAGGGCCTGAAACATCAACTCGTTCACATATGTAACGAGGAATAATGTTGATGGCGATTATGAAAAATGCTATATAAACAACTATTTCAAGAATGATCGTTATTGTTGACACTTTTTTCTTTCCGCTACCATCAGTGACGATATCTTCTTCTTTATTCGTACTCATTTACAGTCTCTGTGTTTTCTGCGGCTGCTGCGGTTTCATCAGATTCATTTTCGGATAGAATCTTAACCTTTCCGTCGCAAAGCTCTTCAATAGCGATGGAAAGAGGTTTCTTGCTCTTTGTATCAACAAGAGGCTCACTTCCGTCGATAATCTGACGTGCACGCTTTGCTGTTGCAATAACAATTGAATATCTGCTGTTTACAACAGGATGCTCACCTTCATGAATATCGGAATTGACTGCATTGATTACTTCATTATAAGAGGGGTGTAACATGGATGTCTCCTTTCTGGTTACTCAATGTTCTGAATCTGTTCTCTGATCTTTTCTATTTCTGTTTTCAGATCTATTGCTTTATTTGACAGGGCCAGGTCGTTTGACTTACTGAGAATCGTGTTTGCTTCTCTGTTCATCTCCTGAGCAATGAAATCAAGCTTTCTTCCGATATTCTCATCAAGATTTAGCGTATCACGCATATTCTGTATGTGCGCACGAAGACGTACTGTTTCCTCATCTACGCAAATTTTGTCTGAATAGACGATAAGCTCTGTGGCAAGTACGGCATCATCGACCTTTCTGTCTCCGAGTAATTCATTTACTTTGTCAATAATCCTCTGTCTGTAAGCGTCTATAACTTCAGGCGATCTTGATTCGATGTAATCAACATATGTCAGAAGCAGATCGAGCTTTTCAAAGAGGTCATTCTTGAGATGTTCGCCTTCCTTAATTTTTGAATTGACAAATGCTTCGCATGCTTTTCTGATTACAGGTTCAATCAGACTCCAAAGCTCCTCTTCATCAAGTGATTTGTCCTCAAATGTGAAAATCTCGGGAAAACGAAGAAGCTGTGAGAGCTTTATGTCATTCTCCAGACAGAACTTTTCGCTGATCTGTCCTATTGCCTCAAGGTACTCTTTCAAAATGTCTTCGGAATAATTAAGACATTTTGTGTTCTCCGTAAAATCTTCATAATTAATAAATACATCAATCTTTCCGCGAGATGCATACTGTTTGATGAGATTCCTTATTGCAGACTCAAAGAAGTTCATCTTTTTCGGCATTTTCGCACTAATCTCACAGTATCTGTGATTAACTGATTTAATCTCGACGGATATTCTTCTTTCGGGTGTTTCTGATTCATATCTGCCGAATCCTGTCATGCTTCTTAACATAAGAATCCTCCGACATCATTACTCAAATTAACATTATAGTCCCGACTTTTCATCAAGTCAAGTAACATCACATTAAGTGAAGTATACGATGTCCTCTTTTGCCGGTTCCGCAGGTGAAAGCTCCTCAAGGAAGAATACAGGTCCCTTACCTTTTATTTCATGCTGCCATTCTACTCCAATCTTAGCCCTGAGCTTTATCCAGTCACGGTTTTTGATCTTTTCAAACTCTTCTTTCAGGGAAACAGGTACTTTGCACAAAATCCCGACAAATCCGATGTCATTTGCACAGCATGTCATGGCAAAACGTCCGGGAACAAAGCAACCCTTCGGAAGTCTCTTGGAATCCTTGTATGCGACAGCTTTTGTAATAACTGTCTTTCCTTTATAATTCTCGGGGTTATCCATTGCATCGAGGTAAAAGATTCCAAAGTCATCGTCTTCTATTTCAATTACATCCTTAGTTATATCATAAGGAAGGTCGTCTTGTTCATCAAAAGGCATCAGGCTGCCGTCTTTTCCTTCAAAGATAATCTGAGCCTTTCTGTTAACGGGCTTGATAATCTTTCTTATACCTTTCTTATCAGTGTTCTGGTCGCATCTGTTTACGATAACGGTGTCGGAATATCTCACCTGATCCATTGCGACGTTCTTCATATTATTGCAGTAGGTGAGGTATGTTTCTGCGTTAATAATAGTTATTATCTGAGCTATGACGAAATTGTCGGGTGTTTCCTGATCCATCAGATCATCAATCTTATACATTCCGTTAAGCTCAATTATTATTTTGTCAGGACAATAATCCATTGCGAGTTTCTTAAAGAATTCTCCGGAAAAATCATCGGTCTCGGCCAAAACTACACTGCATTTGTACTTTTTTTTCAGCTCTTCTTCGTCGAATTCTTCAACGCCTTCTTCAGTAGCCAGAATCAGAATATTATCACCGTTTGTGAAGCTTCTGTCATGAAGTGTATCAAGGATGAATTTTGTCTTACCGCTCTCAAGAAAGCCTGTCACAATGAAAACAGGTATTTCTTTTGCTCTCATATATACACCATTCCTTCCGAATTAAATCCCGAAGAGTTCTTTAAGTGCATCTTCGTTAAGCTGGCTGCCGATGACACAAATCTTTCCAGTGTAATCCTTGGGTCCGCGTCTGATGCTTTGCTCATCGGGGACATAGTCAAAATGTATCCATTCGCCATCTTCGCTTGCCACGATTCCCTTGGCACGAAGTACAATTCCGTATTCTCCCACCTGATAGAGCTTCGAAAGAATTGAAGCAATCTTCTCTTCAGTAAACTTTTTCGGGGTTTCTACACCAACGCTTGTAAACATGTCATCTGCATGATGGTGATGATGGTGCTCATGTTCATCTTCGCTGTGGTGATGCTCATGATCATACTCGTCATCTTCGTCGTGGTGATGTTCGTGCTTATGCTCGTCATCGTCGCCATTAAGATGCTCTTTAAATTCTTCGAAGGCATTCTTAATAAATGCATCTCTCGACTCCATTGCTGAAAGGATTACTTTTCCGTCAATCTCATCCCAGGGAGTTGTGATGATTGTAGCATCGGGATTTATTTCCTTAATCATGTTAATGACAGTTTCCAGTCTGTTTTCAGCCATGTTCTGAGTTCTTGAGAGAACAACTGCAGTGGCTGATTCAATCTGGTTTTTGTAAAACTCTCCGAAGTTTTTCATATACATCTTGTACTTCGTTCCGTCAGCTACCGTAATGTAAGAATTTATCACAATTTCCTTGCCGTCAGCAATTCTTGAAACTGCCCCGATAACGTCAGAAAGTCCGGCAACTCCGGAAGGTTCAATGATGATTCTGTCAGGGTGGTAGGTTTCAAAGACTTTTTTAAGAGCCTCTTCAAAGTCTCCTACCAGTGAACAGCAGATGCATCCCGAATTGATTTCGCTGACCTCAATGCCGGCCTCCTGCATGAATCCGCCGTCAATTCCGACCTCGCCGAATTCGTTCTCGATGAGAACCAGTTTCTGCCCCTGAAATGCTTCGGCAATAAGCTTTTTAATAAGTGTTGTTTTGCCTGCACCTAAAAATCCGGAAATAATATCAATCTTTGTCAAAGTTAACACCTCCAATTTGCACCAAAACAAGGAACGTCTCGCGTCCCATCGAGAAGTAATTATATCATAAGGCTTAAAAAAGGCAAGTCATACGATAGCCGCTTTGCAATAATTGTGGTAAAATATGCCGGTCGGAGGAAATAATCAATGAAGATTGACTCACACATTCACATAATTCTCGATGGAACTGATTACAGTCATGCCTTTTCACATCACCTTGAAGGTCCGTCCGAACAGATTGTAAGCAGTGTTCTTAATAGTTACGCTCAGGCAGGTTATATTTACCTTCGTGACGGAGGCGACCGCTACGGTGTGTCGCTTCTTGCGAAGAGACTTGCAGGTGAGTTTGGTATCACTTACCGCTCTCCCGCTTTTGCTATTCACCGTGAGGGCCGCTACGGTAAAATGCTCGGCTTTTCCTATAACAATCATCAGTCATATAAAGACCTGATAAGAAGAGCCGGGCTTGAAGGTGCAGATTTTATTAAATTGATGCTTACCGGTATAATGGATTTTTCAAAGTATGGTAAAGTATCGGATTCAGAAATCGGTAAGGATGAAGCAGATTACATCATAAAAACTGCAAAGGATGCAGGATTCAGTGTCATGGCGCATTGCAACACGGCAAAGGCGTGTATTCTTGCTGCTGAAGCCGGAGCTGATTCGATTGAACATGGATTCTACCAGAATGAGGATAGTCTTCTTGCGCTAAAGGAGAATAACTGCATCTGGGTTCCAACCTTTGCACCTGTTGCATGCCTGAAGGATTCTGATAATGAAAAGATTAATAATGATGTAATATTAAGAATTCTGAATGAACAGGAAGAAAATGTGTGCAAGGCATTTAACATGGATCTGCCTGTTGCAGCGGGAAGCGATGCCGGATCGTATCTAAACCCTCACGTTACGTCATCAGTGTCTGAGGAGAAATTGCTGAAAGACGCTGTTTATAAGGCTTGCGACGATTCTACAAAAGTAGATTATTATCTTGAAAACAGCTGTAAATTGCTGATGGAAAGATTCTAAACGTATTCGGTATCAATAAAAGGATAGCATCATGGCTATCCTTCTTTTCGAGGGTAAACTTTTCTATTTGAGCTGAGGAGTAAGATTTTTTAGTTGATCAATGCTATAGTAGTTCTCGCGAAATTTGTCTACGCCGTTTGCTATTCCGACAGCAAACTTATCACGATACTCGTCGGAATTTAGCTTCATGCACTCTTCTTTGTTGGAAATGTAACCGCATTCAATAATTACTGACGGCATGGTCGTGTTTTTTGTTACTATAAGGTTCGTTCTGTAATAAACCTTTCTTTCTTTAAAACCCGTAGACTCTGTCGTTGACTTTAACAGAATATCTGCAAGCTCAACGTTGCCGTCACGCTTCTTTGTCCATACCTCTGTTCCAAATGTTTCATCAATGTATGTTTCAACTGCATTTTGATGAATGCTAATGAAGCACAGCGCTTCAGGATAGACATTTGCGAGTTTACATCGTTCGTTAAGTCCGACAAAATTATCTGATTCCCTTGTCATGTAGACTTCGTATCCGCGCCTGATAAGCTCTGCCCTTGTATGTTCACAGATAGCAAGGTTGATGTCACTTTCCTTAAGGTCGTAGTGCGGAGAACCTCCGTCGTAACCACCGTGACCTGCATCAAGGATTACAAGTCCTTTGTAGTGTGATTCACTGTATTCCTCAATTGTCCATGGAATTTCATTTCCTTTCAGAAATGAAGGAACATCTGATTCTTCACTTAAATTAATCTCAACGTTATCAAATGTCTCATTAAAGGATAGTGTAGTAAGGCAGCTGATTTGATTTTTGACATCTGCTGATACAACCGTTGTCCCGACATCGAATGATGAAGGATTTACAAGAACTGAAGTATTATCGGAAAAAAGGTCATCTGCAAACGAAACAATCTTTGAAATACCAAAGATTAGCCCCTTTACGATAAAGACTACTATTAAAATAAAAAGAATAATTGAAATCCAACACGCAAAAAAGCGCTTATATCCATGCTTCTTAGGATTGAAAAGCGCTGATTTTGAAAGTAGTTTTAAGAAGCTTGTCTTCTTATTGCCGGAATAAATATCGTTCATATGTCAATGTTATTCGCAATCCGCTTC
>JAZLIL010000085.1:0-3772 GCA_045617405.1 Lachnospiraceae bacterium
GATTATAAATGAAGGCGGAAGGCTTGAGATGGATGGACGCATTTACTCCGTTGAAGTCAAAGAACTGATAAATCGTGGTAATCTCAGCGGTCATATTTTCGTATTTATTGACGATACGGATGACATTAAGCTTGCAGAGGAGCTTAAACAGGCAAGGAAAAATGCGGAATCAGCCAATGAGGCTAAATCATCCTTCCTCTCAAGCATGTCGCATGAAATCCGTTCGCCTATGAACGCTATCATAGGTATGACTCAGATTATGCTGAGGGAGGAGCTGCCCGACAAGGTTAAGTCGTACCTTGGCAACATTCAGCGTTCAGGTGATGCACTGATATCCATAATCAATGATATACTTGATATCTCTAAAATCGAGGCCGGAAAACTGGAATTGATTGACGAAGCGTACGATCCGCGTGTCCTGATGGAGGATTTGAAGGTAATGTTCCAGAGCTATGTCGGCAACAAGCCGATAATCCTGAACTTTGAAATAGATGAGTCCCTTCCTGCGATGCTCCTCGGCGACAGTGTGCGGGTACGTCAGATTATTACCAATCTTATGAGCAACGCGATTAAATTTACGGATGAGGGTTCTGTAACTCTGAAGCTGCGGGTTATCGGTAATTCCGGGGACACTCTCAGATTGGAATGTTCGGTATCCGATACGGGTCAGGGAATAAAGCCCGAGGATCAGAAAAAGCTGTTCGCTTCATTTACGCAGGTAGATAATGTACGCAATCACAGCAAAGAAGGAACGGGCCTGGGACTCTCGATATGCAGGAACCTGGTGCAGATGATGGACGGAAGCATTTCGGTCAAGAGTACGTATGGTGAAGGCAGTACGTTTACGTTTGATATCGTCCAAAAGATTATCGGTGATGCGGAAGCCGAGAAGCTTAAGAAAGCGGTCGTTGTTGAGAAAACATTTACGGCACCCGATGCTAAGGCGCTGATAGTCGATGACAATGAGATGAATCTCACCGTGGCACTTGGGATGCTTGAACCGCTTGGCATGAAGCTTGAAACAGCCGTCAACGGACGTGATGCGGTAGAAAAAGTCACAAAGAACCGTTATGACATTGTCTTCATGGATCATATGATGCCGATAATGGACGGAATAGAGGCTGCACAGATAATTCGCGGTAAGGAGGGTAAATATTTCAGTGAATTGCCTATAATTGCACTCACCGCAAATGTTCTTCCCGAGGCACAGAACTCTTTTGTGAAAGCGGGAATGAATGATTTTGTACCGAAGCCTATTAAGATGAATGAAATCTGTCGTGCCATTCGCAAATGGCTTCCGGCGGGGCTGATTCTGGAGTCGGATACCGAGCTGAAGACTGAACAGGAACATTGCAGCTTTACGATTGAAGGACTTGATACGGATGAAGCCGTGAATAATTGCGGCGGTGAGGAATTGCTCAAAAAGCTGTTGCCCGATTACTACAGACTGATAGAACCAAAGGCGCGCCATATTGAGGAGCTGTTGGCAGAGGGCATGTTAAAGGATTATACCATTGAGGTACATGCGCTGAAAAATGCTTCCCGAATGATTGGCGCATCAGAGCTGTCGGCTAAGTTTTATGAGCTTGAGAAGCTTGGAAATGCAGAGAATGTTGAGGGAATCACGGCGCTGAATGCACAGACGCTTGAACAATACCGCAGTCTGAAGGCTGTACTGAAGCCCTTTGCCGAAAGCGGAAACGAAGAAGGACAAGAGGCAGACCCCGCAGAGATAGCGGATATTCTGAAACAGATGAATGAGGCAATGTCGGGATTTGACTACGATACAACCCTGATTGGACTGAAGCAGCTGCGCCAATACAGGATTCCCGATGTTATCAAAGATGATATGGAGCAACTTGAGGTTCTTATGGCGGATGTGGCTATGGAGGATGTAATCAAGCTGACCGGCGAGATGGCGGAAAAGCTGACGGCAGCAGTTCAGACAGATCGGTAAGATGACGGAGAAACCGGTGGCAGGAAATCCGGCAAATCGGCGGAATGGTGGATAAATCAATGACGGGAGATCAGAAATGAGAAAAGTGTTAATTATATCAAAATCACAGAATCTGGTGGTGATGTCACTGAAAAACAACCTGGAGAAGCTTGGCTATTCGGTTGAATATTCAGGATTTGTACTAAAGCAGATGCAGAAAATCGAAAGCGGAACCTCGGCAATCGTAATGAACATCGACGAAGATGCATTGGAATGCAAGAGTGAAATCGTATATATCCGCGATCAGGCAATAGAAGTCGATGCCAAGATTTTTCTGTTGGGCGCCAAGGATGATGTTGACTGTGTATCCGAGCTAATACCCGAACATGTTATTGCGGAGAGAGTTTATCGCCCCATCAATGTTCAGGAGCTGACGTCCGCAATTGATGAATTTGTCATGTACACCGAAAAAAACATCAAGAAAACCATAATGGTAGTTGATGATTCGGGTCCGATGCTCCTGTCCGTAAAGACTTGGCTTGAGGATGAATACAAGATTATCATGGCAAACTCGGGAACAATGGCTATTAAGTATCTGTCCATCAATAAACCCGATTTGGTGTTGCTTGACTATGAGATGCCTGTCATCAACGGCAGGCAGGTACTCGAGATGATACGCTCCGAAGAGGACTTTCGCGATACGCCGGTCATTTTCCTGACAAGCAAGAATGACAAGGAGAGCGTTATGGAGGTTATGGCCTTAAAGCCTGAGGGGTATCTGCTGAAAACAATGCCGCCTGCACAGATAAAAGCAGAGATTGCTGCATTTTTTGAGAGGCAGAAGAAACTCTGACAGACAGGATTGATATTCAAGAGAATCGGTGATGTTATATAGAGGTTTTTCTCCACTTGACTTTTGCGGTTATCTTGAAGGGTGAGAAGCTACCGTTGCCTTCGACCGCTTCAAGCAGGTGCTGGGCAGCGATGTATCCGCGCTCGTAATTCGGAACATGGACGGTTGTGAGCTTCAGTATCTGAGCGGTTTCGGTATCGTCAAAGCCTGTAACGGAGATGTCTTCCGGAATACGGATGTTGTTTTCTTTAAAGGCCTTGAGAGCACCCATGGCCATGTCATCATTGGCGCATATCAGTGCATCCGGCAGATGCTCGGTAAGCATCAGAAGACGCGCTGCCTGATATCCGCTCTTTTCTCTGAAGTCTCCGGCGTAGTAATCGTCTCGGCGAATAGAAAGACCGTTTTCGCGAAGGGCATCGCATGTGGCCTGATATCGCTCACGATTGTCCAGAGTGTCAATGCCGCCCAGATATGCAAAACGGCGGCATCCTTTTTTTATAAGTCCTTCAACCAGCTCCTTCTGCGGAGCGTAGTTATTGACAAGCATGCTCTTTACGTATGGAGCGTCAATGGCACGGTCGAGTACGACTATGGGATAATCGTCAGCAGCTTTTTTAATAATCATGCTGTCTGTTGCGTTGATGTCGAGCATGATACAACCGCAACTGAAGGAATGATTCATGTATTTATCGCAATTCTTGTTTGTACATATCAGAAGATCGTATCCCTTGGTATAAATATATTCGCTGATACCCTGAATTATTTTTAGGTAGAACTGGCGGTCGAAATCACTGAAGTTGAAAAGTATAGTCTTCGGAGGACCGCCCTTAAGGCCTTTACCGCTTAAGTTCGGCTCATAATCATTATCCTTACACAGCTTCAGAATGAGCTCCTTTGTCTCGTTGCCTACGTTTTTCTTACCATTGAGTACATTTGACACTGTAGAAGGAGAGACTCCGGCAAGTTTGGCAATGTCCTTT
>JAZLIL010000086.1:0-2055 GCA_045617405.1 Lachnospiraceae bacterium
CATCTGAATCGATATTGTCCCGGGATCAGAATATGCCGATGTCTTGAATGTAACCGTTAAGCCGGTATCGGATTTCACGAGATTCACGCCTTCCTGCGGGGAAGACACATTGGAACCGGTATCGACGGTAACAAGATGGTATCCATAAAGCTCAGATGCCTTTATGCTTACATTACGGTTAACCGTTGACGCCTTGACTGTTGTTACGCCATCAGAGCCTCTGCTGACGCTGTAAGTGCAGCTTTTAAATGTGGCGCTGGTTGATCCGATGTCTATTACTGTGGAGTCCGCTCCGTCAGATATCGTGATCGCTCCAACAGCGTATTCGCCGTCCGGGGTGAATTTAACCTCTGCAGTTTTCCCCTTGACGATAAGCGAAGATGCTTTTGAAACCTTAATATGACTATCTGCTGACGCAGAAACGGTATATTTTACGGTCTCATCCTGCGTCAGAGCTGTTATAAACAGATTCTTCGTCACTTCGCCGCAATATACCTTGGCTGCATTGCAATTGCCCGTAACTTTAATAGTGAGCCCATTGACTGCAACGCTCTTTCCGAATTCGGTTACTACAGAGCCTTTTCCGTCGCTTGTATCTGTACGGACATTGAACCCAACTATCTCCTGTCCAGGAAGCGGCGTGAAATCAGCGCTGTAAACATACCCGCTTTCGCTATTTACCGTCTTCTCAGGTTCTACAGTAAATTCACAGGTCTTCGTTCCGCCGAGATTACTGTTCTTCTGATAGATTCCACTATTCGTAACAACCTTATATGTTGCGGGGGAGGTTGTCACAGTAACGGAAAACGAGTCCTTAAGAGTTGTCGTGTATTTCAGATACAGCGAAGTGATTCCGTTCGCCGTTTCTTTGTAAATCTGAAATGCAGTTCCCTTATACAGATTTGCCTTAATCGTCTGTGAGAAATCCGTATACTCGAAATTGTTCGTTCCGTCGTTGACAACCACCTTCGTCGGAACATCTTTGCCATAGTCGCACAGTTTTAAAGGATTTGTATTTGCAAACAGTGCATAGCTTCCATCGGGGTAATTTATCGTGACACAATTCGAGTCATCCGCGAAACATACCGAGATGGATGTCATTATCATCAGCAAACACAAAGCGACAGAGAGGATTTTCTTCATAATGTAGCTCCTTTCAAATACACTTTTAAGTATTATACGGATTTCATTTTCAAAACATCAAAGAAACGGGCCTATTTTTCTATAAATATTGTGCTTTTTGCAATTTTTTTTTGCCAATTTACTTGCCTCTGAAAATTCCCTCAATATTCCGCGCTCACTTTCCGTATCATACTTTTGTGCAATTTGTAGTGTCAAAAGGAAAGGAGGAAGAACATGAAAGCATTGCTTATTGCTGAAAAACCCTCGGTAATGAGGGCTATTGAAGATGTCTACAGACAATCTCCAGGGAAATACGACAAGATTGAATTTGCCGCATTTCACGGTCATCTCATGGCCTTAAAGGAACCCGAAGAGCTGAATCCGGATTGGGGCGGAAAATGGGAAGCGTCGAAGCTGCCCATGCTTCCCGAAAAATTCGAATATAAGGCCTCGGATCCGGAAAGCGTGAAAAAGCTCATGAGCAAGATCAAGACAGGTAATTATGACTATCTGATCAACGCTTGTGACGCAGGGCGTGAAGGCGAGCACATATTCTGGAGCTTTTATGAAGCAAACGGATTAAAGCTTGACGTCAAACGGTACTGGGCATCATCCAATACAAAGCCTGCCATCACAAAAGCGCTTGCGGGCCTGCTGCCAGCCTCAAAGTTCGAAGGCATGAAAAAGGCTGCGTTCCTAAGAGCGGCTTTCGACTGGGAAGTTGGAATGAACTTCTCACGAGCAGCGTCGATCTCCTGCAAGAAAACATCGGCTATTGGAAGGGTCATGTCACCCGTGCTCAAGCTGGTCGTAGACAGGGAGAACGAAATCCGAAGCTTTAAAGCCGAGAACTTCTATGAAGTTAAGGCCAAGCTTGCAAAAGGATCTTCAGAATTCAACGCGACCTGCCTAATCCCACCAGATTTGAAGAAG
>JAZLIL010000087.1:0-3707 GCA_045617405.1 Lachnospiraceae bacterium
CAGACAACCCGTCTTCCCCCGGCAGCATAATGTCAAGCAGTATCAGTTCGGGAGAGTTGTTCTTCAATGCCCCGTACAGCTCCTCGGCGCAGGAGAACCCCTTCGTTTCAAAGCCCGCGGCATCAAGCGCATACTGCATGAGATTGAGGATGCTTGTATCGTCTTCAACGCAGAATATCATAGCTTCTACCCTTTCTGTCCAATAGTATTAATATCACGGATGATTCAAATTTATTATCGCACTTGTGTAAATTCTGTGTAAAGAATTTCAGGTCTCCCGGGGACGGGACGGGCTCGCCGGAGGCAGGGAAAGGGCGCATTTATGCACCGTTTCCCTGCTGAAAAATGCTGCGAACGGTGTCAGGCACCGTTCGTGGATCGGTCACCACCCGAATTCCTGACTGACATACTCTTTGAATCTGTAAAATGCATACAATGGCAGTGACCACACGTGTGTTTTTACATCCGTGTTATCACCGACATTCCTTAAAGATGACTTAAATGCCATTTTAGGAGTATATCGATTACAGAACAGGTGAAGGCTTTTGGCTTTTGTGTTATCTGCCGCTTTCACCTCTATCGGAATCAATTCGCCCTCGAAATCAGTAATGAAATCTATTTCTGCATCTGCCTTGGTTCTCCAAAAATAGGGCGATATTCCCATACATTTCAGCTGCACATAAATATAGTTTTCAGCAAGAGCTCCCTTGAAATATATAAATGCATCATTGCCATCAAGAATAGTTCTATAGTTTATATTTGCTTTTCTTCTCAGCAATCCTACATCAGACATATATACCTTGAAATATGTGGAATCCGACATGCCTGCTAAAGGAATCTCCGGATTTGATACCAAATCAAGCTTTAGTACAATGCCTGCATTTACCAGCCAACCTAAAGCGTCCTCCAGATCCTTTGACCGGGCACCCTCTTTTACATGTGAAAAAATGAACTTACTATTATCTCGTGCTATCTGAGCAGGGATGGAATCCCATATCATCTTTATTCTTGCGGCGGTTTCCAAAGTGGCATGCTTTCCAAAATCATCAGCATAATCCTTCAATATCCTATCCTGAACTTCCTCAGCCTCTTTATAATCATGAGTATCCACCCAGGTTTGCACAGCTTCAGGCATTCCGCCAATAATAAGATAGTTCTTATAATACTTTTCAAGAGGCGTAGTGTACAATTCAGGAATTTCTCTTTCCCTTTCAAGCTTACCGAGTCCGTCAAGATATTTCTTTCCGCCATCGGCTTCCACAAATTCTTCAAAGCTCATAGGATACATATCAATCCGCTCAACCTTTCCCACAGGAAACGAAATACCTTCCTTTCTTAATGCCACGCCAAGCAAAGAACCTGCCGAAATGATATGAAGTTCCGGTACATTTTCACAAAAATATTTAAGGGATTGTATCGCCCTCGGACATGCCTGGATTTCATCAAATATAACTAATGTTTTGCCAATCTCAATCTTCCTGCCCCGAACAACACTTCCAAGCTCATCAATAATTCTGTCTGTATCAAAATTGTAGTCAAATACAGACTGCAACCCTGTGTCACCATCAAAGTTAAAATATGCTACATCCGAAAATTCTCTTTTACCAAATACTTCCTTTATCAGATATGTTTTTCCGCACTGTCTTACACCGGAAATAATAAGAGGTTTTCTATTGGTTTTATTTTTCCACTTCACCAAACTTTGATATACTTTTCTCTCCATAATTGTAATTCCTTTCTAATATGACAACATATTATCAAAGGTCAACCGAATTTTCAACACGTGATTGCGTTTTTGGACCGAATATGGTATTTTTGCATGAATGCAGTCTATACCGACCAAATCTTCAAATGGTGTCGGTCGAACGGTGTCAGCCACCGTATGAAGATAAGCGTGCGGACAAAAGCAAGGGGGTGGGCGATTCAGTCTGTACGGTGAACAAAAAAAGTGCTTTGGTCATGTATTGTGACCGAAGCACTTCCTGAAAAGGTTTATTTGTGAACTTCACACCGCATATTATTTGTTCTTTCTTTCATCAGTTTCACGATTTCGTATGTGTACTTAATTATGTAGGCGATACACATAATCAGGCAGGCCACGGGGCTCAGGTACCAGCTCAGAGGGTAATCAATGAGCAGGTAGGAGATGAGCACGACTGCGAAGGTTACGCTGTCGAAGATCAGGTCCTTTCGGAGGGCGAAAAACTCGATTCGGACGATTGAGGTTTCACCCTGCTTCATGATCTTTGCCTGCTTAGCAAACATATAAACATCGACTGCCACATTTACAATCTTCAGAAGCACGGCTACAAGCAGGAAGCTTTCCGGCTGTGCGGGATGAAAGACCTGGTAAAGCGAGCTGAAGAAAAGGACAATAGTTCCGACGAGTATGGTTGCACTCAGGTAAAGGGAGACAAGAAACTCATACCTTTTAAGGTCATGTGCCTGCCCTGATGCAATTTTCTTTGAACTAAGCAGGATGCACAGGCTTCGCTGAACATTGTTGAAGGAATCAACGAAATCGAGCCACATGATTATTGAATGCGACAGTATGGCAGAAACCAGCACCGCAGCGAAGTTTGGAAGTTCAGCGACAAAGCTCATCAATCCGACCATTCTTTGATTCTTGTAGATAAGCTGCGTCTTTTCATCAAGTCCTTTGGCAGGATTAAGCTTCGGAGGCTTCCTGTTTAGGCGGTTCTTTGCTTTTGCAATTTCCGCTTTCTGTCTTCCGACCTTTGCCTTAGCAACTTCCGCCTTCCGCCTTTCGGCCTCGGCCTTCGTGCCGGGTGTCTTTCTGACGGACCTCTTTTTCTTTACTTCAGCCATGTGATGAAAAACTCCTTGCTGCCGGCGCGCTTCTCAGCGCCCTTAATAATCTGGATTACGGTTGTGCTGCCGTTGCTTGCAAGCAGGCCCTCGAGTACTCCGACGAAAATCTTCGCAAAGCGCTGGACGCTTGACTTCTCGTAGAGGCTTGCGGCGTAGTCGATTGTCAGACCGAGGCCGTTGCTGTCATCGAGAACCTGAACGTCGAAGACGTTCTCGGAAGCCGACGCATTCTGGCGGATGTCAACAGTCTCGATGTCCGAGCCGCCCGCATCGCGGATGTTGCGCTGGTAGAGAACGCAGATACGGTCGTCCTCAACGACACGCACATTCTCCGTGGTGTAGGGGTAGAAGCTGTAGGCAAGGTCCTTTGCTATCTGCTCCCTGATGTTTTCATATAAATCGTTTACAGTGTCCTTCGCATGCAGACGCAGCATGATGGGAAGGTCCTTCAGGAGAAGACCTATCATGTTTGCCCTGATCAGATCGTCACGTCCGTTGTAGGTCCAGCTGACCTGAACGTTCGGCTTGTGGTTGTAGATTGCGAGCGACAAAAGGACAACAACGTTGAAGAACGCATTGCGGCCGATGCCGAACTTCTCCTCGATGGCAGCGAGCGCCTCGTCGCACGAATTGAGGTCCATGGAGTAGCTTCCGACCTTGTTTTCGCGAACCTTGTGGTCGAGCTTCGGCTTCGTCGCGAAATCGTCGCCGCCGTAGACTGACTCAAAGTAGGTGAGCGCTTCGTGACCGCGGGGACTGTCAAGCAGCTCCTGCTGCTGGTGAAGCATGACGTAGTAGTAGTCGGGATCGAGCGGCATGTCGTATACGCACTTCAGGATGTCGGCAAGCAGCACCTGGAAGGAAGTGCCGTCGAA
>JAZLIL010000088.1:0-7753 GCA_045617405.1 Lachnospiraceae bacterium
AAGGGTCCTTTCTTTAACGAACGAGCCATGTTTTTCCTCCTCCTTTATTACTTCAGCGCTCTGCCGTTCTTACGACGGATGATGAGCTTGTTCGAAGACTTGTTCTTCTTACGGGTCTTAAGACCAAGCGCAGGCTTACCCCAAGGAGTTGAGGGACCGGGACGACCGATTCCGTTCTTTCCTTCACCACCACCATGAGGATGGTCGTTCGGGTTCATAACAGCACCACGGACTGTAGGTCTGATACCCATGTTTCTCTTACGTCCTGCTTTACCGATGTTAATAAGTTCGTGCTCGATGTTTCCAACCTGACCGATTGTTGCGCGGCAGTTGATAGGAACCATTCTCATTTCGCCTGAAGGTAAACGGAGGATTGCATACTTGCCTTCCTTAGCCATAAGCTGTGCTGCATTACCTGCTGCACGAACAAGCTGGCCGCCCTTACCTGAATAAAGCTCTACGTTGTGAATTAATGTACCGATCGGGATCTTTGCCATAGGGAGGCAGTTACCAACTCTAACCTCGGCATTCTCGCCGCTCATTACCTTGTCGCCTACGCTAAGTCCGTTAGGAGCAAGGATGTATGCCTTCTCGCCGTCTGCATAGCAGATAAGTGCGATATTTGCTGATCTGTTAGGATCGTACTCGATTGTCTTTACTGTTGCTTCGATGTCATCTTTTCTTCTCTTGAAGTCGATGATTCTGTACTTTCTTCTGTTTCCGCCGCCATGATGTCTAACGGTGATCTTACCCTGATTGTTACGGCCTGCTGTCTTCTTAAGTGAAGTACAAAGCGACTTCTCCGGTGTTGATGTTGTAATCTCCTGGAAGTCAGAACCGGTCATATGTCTTCTGGAGGGTGTATAGGGATTATACTTTTTGATTCCCATGATAACTCCTTTCGTTATCGGCTACGCAATACATTCCACAACTTATACTCTCAAGCGGTGATTTTTCTGGGTGCAGTAATCATTAATGATTCTCTATTTTACAGACCTGAGAAAATCACGATATCCTTTGAATCAGCTGTGAGCTGAACGATTGCTTTTCTCTTCTTTGCTGTGTAACCAACGTCACGTCCGCGTCTTCTGAGCTTTCCGTCCTGATTGAGGATGTTAACCTTCTCAACCTTTGTTCCTTCGAACATCTTCTCGACTGCTTCCTTAACCTGTGACTTTGTTGCGTCTGTGTGAACTTCGAATGTGTACTTCTTGTCAGCCATCATGTTCATGCTTTTCTCTGTAACAACGGGCTTTAAGATTACGTCATAGTACTTTAAATCTGCCATTATGCGTACACCTCCTGAATCTGAGCAACCGCATCCTTAGTAATAACAAGTGTGTCATACTTTAAGATGTCGAATACATTAAGTGCGTTTGACATAACAGTAGTTACCTTGGGAAGGTTTCTTGCGGAGAGAATTACGTTCTCATCCTTCTTATCAAGAACAACCAGTGCCTTGTCAAGCTTAAGGCTGTCAAGCATTGCTGTCATGTTCTTTGTCTTGATCTCATTGAAATTGATGCTATCCATAACGTAGATCTTCTCTTCGTTAACTCTTGTTGTAAGAGCTGACTTGATAGCAAGTGCCTTTTCCTTCTTGTTCATCTTGAAGGAATACTCTCTGGGCTTCGGAGCAAAAACAACTCCACCGTGTGTCCACTGAGGTGATCTTGTTGATCCCTGACGTGCACATCCGCCGCCCTTCTGTCTCCTGGGCTTTCTTCCGCCGCCTGATACCTCGGCGCGTGTCTTTGCACTCTGTGTTCCCTGACGCTTGTTGGCGAGCTGAAGAACAACTGCCATGTGCATAAGATGCTCATTAACTTCTACATTAAATACTGAATCGTCAAGGTCGATTGTACCAACGCTTGCGCCTTCCATATTATAAACTTTAACGTTTGCCATTTTTCGGTTCCTCCTTTCTTAAAGTGTTAAGCTCTCTTGACTGTTTCTTTAAGAACTATCATGGCCTTCTTCGATCCGGGTACAGCGCCCTTTACAAGGATTACGTTGTTCTCGGTGTCGATTCTTACCACTTCAAGATTCTGTACGGTTGCCTTTACATTACCCATCTGTCCGGGCATGTGCTTACCCTTGAATACACGTCCGGGTGATGTGGCAGCACCGTTGGAACCTGCATGTCTGTGGTACTTGGAGCCGTGCTTCATGGGTCCTCTGTGCAGACCGAATCTCTTGATAGCACCCTGGAATCCCTTACCTTTTGTGATTCCCGTTGCATCAACGCGATCGCCTTCTGCAAAGATGTCAACCTTGATCTCCTGACCTACAGTGTAGTTTGCAGCGTCTTCAAACTTGAACTCTTTAAGAAATCTCTTTGCCTGAACGCCTGCCTTCTTGAAAAGACCTGCCAGAGGCTTGTTTACCAGGTTCTCCCTGATGTCGCCGAAGCCAACCTGAACTGCTTCGTAACCGTCGTTCTCCTTGGTCTTAACCTGTGTAACAACGCAGGGACCTGCAGCAAGAACGGTAACGGGTGTTAAACTCCCGTCTTCACCAAAGATCTGAGTCATTCCGACCTTTGTAGCTAAGATAGCTTTCTTCATTACTATTTCCTCCTGTTTAATCTACAGCGGACCGGTATCCCGGTCATCCTAGAATTACTTTGTCTTCATCTTGATATCGATGTAAACACCGGCGGGCATCTCGAGTCCGGCAAACGCATCTACTGTCTTGGGTGTAGGTGCGATGATGTCGATCAGTCTCTTGTGTGTTCTCTGCTCGAACTGCTCACGGCTGTCCTTGTACTTATGAACAGCACGAAGGATTGTAACAACTTCCTTCTTTGTGGGAAGCGGTACAGGTCCGCTGACCTTTGATCCTGTCTTCTTAACAGTCTCAATGATCTTAGCTGCAGATGCATCGATGAGCTGATGATCATACGCCTTCAATGTGATTCTCATTACCTGATTTGCCATAAAAAAAGTCTCCTCCTTTTCGTACTTTTAATGAAGTACAACAAGTGGCGACTGTACACTTACCCGTGTGTTTCATTTTTGCCTCATTTTTTGTGCCTCGCCAGCGAGGCGCGGCATCAATGATTTTCTCACGGTTTATCTGCTCAAGGGCAGAAAACTAACTGTACAGTGACTTGTCGTCATGATTGTGAATACCGGCTGGCAACCGGTTTCCTGACATTCGCTCCACGGAAAACCCGCCTAAACTGCAGGCAGCAACCTCACGCTTCATAGCTATCATGTCACAGCAAGTGATATCATACACCCTGACGTAGAAAAAAGCAAGAAGTTTTTTTAATTTCCTGCTTTTAACTCAGTTCCTATACTATCGGCGCTCCCTTCGTGTCCGGAAGGAGCGCCGCTTTGTTTTCCATACTTTTTCTCTTTTGCTCTTTCTTTTCTACTTATACTCCTTCTTTTCTATTTCTTCTTTTTCTTAATTTTATCAAAAAACTTACTCTTTGCGGCTCCGAGCTTTTCGAGTGCAATCTTTTTCTTTTCTCCGTCTTCGCCGTTTTCGCCTTCTGCATCGCTGTCAAGAGTAAATACCTTAAGTTCACCCGTCTCGCTAAGATAGAGAAGAAGCGATGCCGTTACCGGGAACAGGAACATTCCGATGAAGCCTGCGATTTTCAGACCACAGAACATAAGGAACAGCGTTGCGCAGGGATGAAGTCCGATCTGCTGCCCTACTATCTTCGGCTCCAGTACATTTCTGATTGCCGTGATTATCACATACAGAACAAGAAGTCCGATTCCGAGGAACAGGTTTCCGTAGAGAAGATTGATGATGCCCCACGGAATTACCGCAAGTCCCGTTCCGACTACGGGAAGGATATCCATTATTGCAATGGCAAGTGCTATGATTGCCGCATTCGGAACACGAAGAATCCACAGTCCCACAAAGAGTTCACAGAATGTAATTCCGAGAATCAGTGAGTAAGATTTGATGTAAACAAGAATCGACCCGGAAATAAACTGTCCCGCTGTTGTAACAAGATCCTGTCCCTTCTGCGGAAGCTGCATCTTAAGAAAATGAGTAATCTTTTCGAAATCAACAACAAAGAAGAAACTCGAAATAATCGTAAAGAGCACCTGAACCATCATATTCGGGAGTGAAGTTGCAAAGGAAGATGCCGACTTGATTGCAACGACAGATACCTCGGAAATGGCCCCGCTCAGCGATTCGAACAATTCCATCGAATTTTCCATCAGATCATCCACTGCAGAATTGTCAATCAGATTGATTTTTGTCCCGATTGACTGATACATATCATCAAGGAAAGGAAGGATGTAATTTTCATAAATCTGCGGAAGCTCAGAGAACAGGTTGACAACAAGATCTGCAAGCTTTGCAACAAGCATAACACCGAGCGTTCCGATCAGCGCGTAGAAAATTATCGTAAAAACAATCCCGACTGCACTCTGAGGGATCTTGGTTTTCTTTGCAAGAGCGGCTGCAGGCTTATGAAGGATTGCTGCTACAATGAAGCCGATTACAAACGGAGAGATGAGCGGCAAAGCATACTTCAGGATGACAAAGGCTATGGCCAGGATCATCGCGATGTACATTACATTAATTATGGCTTTTCTCTTCTCTTCTGTGCTTAATCTCATAGTACCTCCCAATTCTTCCGATTTTTCACTTTGCTTAATTGTTACTATACCAATGCGGCCGGAGTAATCCGGCCGCATCGAAAAATTACATATTATCTATCCTCTGCACCGTCATCCTCGACATCATCGGCTATCTCGCTGTCGGCAGCGGGAATTGCCGCATACTCATCGGGGTAGTCTTCGTACTCAACGCCCTCATCGTAGTTGTCGTCGTAGTACGTTCCGTCTTCGGAATAAGCAGCACCATCATAATACTGATCATTCTTGTAGGAGTCGTCGTAATAGCCATCCTCTGAGTAGCCGAAGCTGTCATCGTAGTAGCCGTCTGCGAAACTCTGATTGTAGTATCCGATGGTTTCATCGGTGTTGAGCTTGACATCACGGTAGGTCTTCATACCTGTACCTGCAGGAATCAGCTTACCGATAATGACATTCTCCTTAAGTCCGATAAGGTTATCAATCTTACCCTTCGTTGCCGCTTCGGTGAGAACCTTTGTGGTCTCCTGGAAGGATGCTGCCGAAAGGAATGAATTTGTTGCAAGTGAAGCCTTTGTGATACCGAGAAGTACCTGGCTTCCTGTTGCGGGCTTCTTGCCCGCTGCGGTAAGTGCCTCATTGAGGTCCTCGAAATCAAGAACATCAACCATGCTGCCGGGAAGGAATTCGCTGTCGCCGTTGTCTTCGATGCGAACCTTCTTGAGCATCTGGCGAACGATAACTTCAATGTGCTTATCGTTAATCTCAACGCCCTGGAGACGGTAAACTCTCTGAACCTCGCGAATCATGTAATCACGTACACTTGAAAGACCCTTGATTTTCAGGATGTCGTGAGGATTTACACTACCTTCGGTAAGCTCGTCACCGGCTTCGAGTACCTGGCCGTCAGTAACCTTGATTCTTGATCCGTAAGGGATAAGATAAGTCTTTGATTCAACGCCTGTCTCGTCAGTTTTTGTGATAACGATCTCGCGCTTTTTCTTGGTGTCTCTGATTTCGACTACGCCGCCGAACTCAGCGATGATTGCAAGTCCCTTCGGCTTTCTTGCCTCGAAGAGCTCCTCGACACGGGGAAGACCCTGTGTGATATCATCACCTGCAACACCACCTGTATGGAATGTACGCATTGTAAGCTGTGTACCGGGCTCACCGATTGACTGTGCAGCGATGATACCGACTGCTTCACCGACCTGTACAGGCTCACCTGTTGCCATGTTTGCACCGTAGCACTTTGAGCAGATGCCGACATGTGAACGGCATGTAAGGATTGTTCTGATCTTAACCTTGGCATCGGGACCTGCTTCGATGATTTCCTTCTTCTTGCAAATCTTCTCGGCACGCTTGGGTGTAATCATGTGGTTCTTCTTAACAATAATCTCTCCCTCGTCATCGTAGATATCGTAGCAGGAATAACGTCCTGTGATACGCTCTTTAAGAGTCTCGATGACTTCCTTGCCGTCCATAAATGCCTTAACCCACATTCCGGGAATCTCATCAACGCCTTCGCTGCAGTCTGTCTCGCGGATAATAAGCTCCTGTGAAACATCGACAAGACGACGTGTCAGATAACCTGAGTCTGCAGTTCTGAGAGCTGTATCGGAAAGTCCCTTACGTGCGCCGTGTGCGGAGATGAAGTACTCGAGTACGTCTAGACCTTCACGGAAGTTAGCCTTGATGGGCAGCTCGATGGTCTTACCTGAGGTATCGGCCATAAGCCCACGCATACCGGCAAGCTGCTTGATCTGCTTGTCAGAACCACGGGCACCTGAATCTGCCATCATGTAAATGTTATTGAACTTATCAAGACCGGCCATCAGCTTCTCGGTAATTTCATCATCGGCTTCCTTCCAGGTCTGGATTACCATCTTGTAACGCTCTTCCTCTGTCATGAAACCACGGCGGAACTGCTTGTTGATCTCTTCGATGGTCTCTGTTGCCGAAGCAAGGATTTCCTGCTTCTGAGGAGGAACTGTCATATCAGATACGGATACTGTCATGGCAGCACGTGTTGAATACTTGTAACCGAGTGACTTGATGGCATCAAGTGTCTCAGCTGTCTTAACTGCTCCGTGATTGTTGATACACTTCTCAAGGATCTGCTTGAGCTGCTTCTTCTTAACGAGGAAATCGATTTCAAGGTCAAGGAAGTTGTCAGGATTTTCTCTGTCAACATAACCGAGATCCTGAGGAATAACCTCGTTGAAGATGAATCTTCCAAGTGTAGAGTGGATGATTTTGACCATCTTCTCACCCGTTGCGGGATTAACAGCTTCTCTTCTTACATTGATGTACTGGTGAAGTGTGATGTCACCGTTTTCAAATGCAAGGAGGGCGGTGTTCATATTCTTATAGTAACGTCCCATGATGTCGATCACGCGGCAGAGAACGACTCTGTTACGCTCGGGATCGACGCACACCTTGACGATATCTTCCGCATCAAGCTTCTGAGCCTTGATCTTTTCGATAGCAGCCGTAAGCTTCTCGGTATCCTTTGTTCCAACGGTTTTGACAACCTTTGCAACTTCAGCCTGATACCTGTTGTAGGCCTCTTCAAGCTCCTCAAGTGCTGCAAACTCGGCAACGGGATCGCCGAAAGGCTTTGCATCGATCTGATGATCAACGTAGCGATGCATGGTCAGATAGTAGATACCAAGAACCATATCCTGTGAAGGAACGGCAACGGGACCACCGTCTGAAGGCTTTAAAAGGTTGTTAGGTGAGAGCATAAGGAAACGGCACTCTGCCTGAGCCTCGACGCTGAGAGGAAGATGGACAGCCATCTGGTCACCGTCGAAGTCGGCATTAAACGCTGTACAAACGAGGGGATGAAGCTTGATAGCCTTACCCTCAACAAGTACGGGCTCGAATGCCTGAATACCGAGTCTGTGCAGAGTAGGTGCACGGTTAAGCATAACGGGATGCTCGTGAATAACCTCCTCGAGGATATCCCATACTTCATCCTGCTGTCTCTCAACCATCTTCTTGGCTGACTTGATGTTATGCGCAGTACCTCTCTGAACGAGCTCCTTCATAACGAAGGGCTTGAACAGCTCGATTGCCATCTCCTTGGGAAGACCGCACTGGTAAATCTTAAGTTCGGGACCAACGACGATAACCGAACGTCCCGAGTAGTCAACACGCTTACCGAGCAGGTTCTGACG
>JAZLIL010000089.1:0-7956 GCA_045617405.1 Lachnospiraceae bacterium
GAGCACCTTCCCCGGAGACCTCCTCCGTGTTGGAGCTGCAAAGCCAGACATCCTGAGGCGGCTCGCAGCCTTCGGCGAGCAGCTCCTCCACAGCCTGGAAAAATGCCATGACCGAGCACTTTGTATCGCCGCTTCCGCGTCCCCAGACCTTTCCGTCCGCAATGTCGCCGCTAAACGGCTCGTGAAGCCATTCGCCCTCTGCCGGAACTACATCCTGATGCCCCATCAGGACAATCGGCTTGTCGTGATTCTTTCCGGTCCACTTAAGCAAAAGGCTTCCGTCAATCTCTTCTTTTTCAAGCTTTTCATGTGCCAGGGGAAAAAGCTCTTCGAGCACCCTGTGAAACCCGAGAAATTTCTCGCGCTGAATCTCGCCTGTCACGCTCACGGTTTCGCAGCGGATCATCCGGGAGAGCTTCCCGGCATAAAGCTGCTCGCGCTCGGGGTCGCCGGCAGGCTCATAGGAAGAAAACTTCCGGGGCGTCAGAAGAGTTTTCGCAACAGCGACGGCAACCGGCGCCACCACAGCACCTCCGATAATTCCGGCAATCAAGGCCTTTTTCTTCTTTCTGTCAGTCATATAAGGTTCCTCCAAATACACTGAATACACGGATCCTCAGGAAGCACTTCTCAAGCTTCCGCGATACTCCGTGCCGTCATCTTGCTGCGGATTGAATTCCGTTACCGCGCCCACCGTCGCAGTGTCCAAAACACCTGTCATGTACCACTTACTGCGGATCAAACTCCGTTACCTGCTCGTGTCCGTTCGAGTAGCGCACGACGGACTTATAGCGGTAGTTGCGGCGGTTGGCGTCGAGATGCCAGTAGTCGACTATCAGGGCGCCGTCAATCATCTGATGCTTCTCCTTGAGAAGACCGTTTTCGTTCAGCTCAAGAGTGTAGTTGTTCGCATCCGTGTAGCTGAACTTGCGTGTGAGGCGTCCGTTGCTGTCGTACTCCTCCTCGTAGCGCTTCCCGTCGAAGTACTCACGGAAAATTCCGGTCCGGCGATGCGAGGTGTCGAAAGTAAGCTTCTCCCACTTCATCTCGGTCTTATGCGAGTCGGGGAAATTGTACTCGATGGTCGTCTCCTGAATTGTGCCGTCCGGCGTGCCCTCGACGATCGTAGTTTTCCAGATGCCGAACACATCCACCTGCTTCAGATACTTGTGCAGGATGTACCCGCCCGAAGTGTACTCCGTCGACTCGTCAACCGATGACATGTCGGCATTCCTCGTCGTCTCGGAAATCTTCCGCCTCTTCGAATCGTAGCGGATGTCCGTAACGCTCCTGTCGACGCGCCTCGTGACGGTTCTGATCAAATTGTTCGAGCTGTCGTAAACGTTTACGGTTATCGTTCCGCCCGCATCCTTCACGGCGTCAATCCTGTTTCCTGAATGAAGCTCCTCTCCGGTCAGGTAGCCAACCGTGTCAAAATCGGTGGGATTCTCGTACTGCGTGAACTCGCGAAGCTTAACGTCGCTCTCGATACAGTTCGTGTATTTTATATAAAGATCGTCCGAAATCGTGATTCCCTGCGCGCCTGCCTTCTTTGACGTCAGCACGTAGCCGTCGATGCGCCCGCCGGGTCCGTAGGCATAGGCAACATCATAGCTCGTCGTGTCGATGACGCGTGTGTCGGCTGTTGCGGTTGCCGAATGGTAAAACTGCTGTTCATATAAACTGCCTTCGCACTTGAACGGCGGAGCCCAGCTCACCTGCCCGTAGCCGAGACCTGTCGTGGAGCGCAGGAAATAGCGGTGCGACAGCTCGCCGCGGTCGAAATCGCCATACCCCTTGAGATCGAGGGCTTTCGCGAGATTGCTGCTCGGATCGTCGGCTGTCAGATCGACGTGATACCAGCACCCGTCATCCATCTTTACGATGTTCCAGGCGTGGCCGATGCTGCTGCTCATGACGACAAGGCACGGGATACCGCAGTGGTTCATGATTGCCTTGAAGGTGTCGGCATAGGCGTAGTCGCTCGCCACGTGTCCGGAAAGCACCGTCATATACGTCGTCATTCCGGTGTTCAGCTGCTCGCGGAAGCGGTATGCGGAAAGCTTCGTGTTCATGATCAGCCAGTCATGCGCCTTGCGGACCTTGTCGCAGGTGAGGTCACTGTTTCCAATTCCCATCGCCGACGCGTAGGACGCAATCAGCTCGGGGTAAGGCACCTCGTCAAGCCCGAGACTTGGATCGTCCTCGGGGCTCACAACCTTTGGTTCCGGCTTCGGCGTTCCGTCGGCATTGAGCTTCGGGCATCCGATGAAAACCTCTGCGCCAAGCTTTACCTTTTCAGGCATATCAACAGCTTTCAGGGCATCACACTCCCTGAAAGCATGTGTCTTTATCGTTTTAAGCGTCGAGGGCAACCTGACACTTTCAAGCGTCGAAAGGCCGGCAAATGCCCCCGCATTGATGACCACAACACCCTCGGGAACCGTGACATCCGCCTCCGTTCCCTTGTACTTTTTCAGCAAATAGCCCTTTTTGCTCTTTTTCCACTTCAGATTCATGCCCTGCGCTTTATATGCCGAGACATCGATTGAACCCTTTTTCACAGCCGCACTTACGGTGTCAAAGGGTCCAAGCACCACAAGCACCGCAAGAATAATCAAAAATAATGCACATCGTTTCTTCATTGATTCTCTCCCTATCCTTCTTATGTGAACCCCACATGACTAAAATCACGAGAATGCGGCGGTCAAGTTGTTCAAAATGCTTCCCGCTGCAGGTCTGTTGTGACAATCAGACAGTGGGTTTTCCTGTACTTTTTTAAAGCTGCCTCAAGATCAGGCAGCCTTTGCTTTCTACAATCTCAGGATTTCTCCGTTCTCCTTGTACCGGATGGCCGATTCGGCCTATGAAAAACGCTGTCTGCATACTCCCGCAAAAATGGCGATGACGTCATTCGCACAGGCCGGCTTTTAGTATCTTACTCTTCCCTCTGCGACGGATTTCAGGTGAGCGCCGTAGGGTGACTTGCCGTACTTTGCTGCGGAAGCCAATAGTACGTCGCGGTCAATCCAACCGTTCAGGAAAGCAATCTCTTCCGGGGCGCTGATGACGATGCCCTGGCGGTTCTGAATCATCCTGACGAAATCGCACGCCTCGGCAAGACTGTCCATGGTCCCTGCATCGAGCCATGCAAAGCCGCGCCCAAGAAGCTGCACATTAAGAAGACCTGCATCAAGATACATCCCGTTAAGTGTCGTAATCTCAAGCTCTCCGCGTGCCGAAGGCGTAATCTCATTCGCCCTCTTTGAAACACCCGCGGGATAGAAATAGAGCCCGGTCACGGCGTAGCTGCTCTTCGGTTCGGAAGGCTTCTCCTCAATCGATACAACCCGCCCGCTCTCATCAAACCCGACAACGCCGAAGCGTTCGGGATCGGGTACGTAGCAGCCGAACACCGTTGACCTGCCGTTCTTCTCGGCATCATCAACCGCCGCCTGAAGAATCGGCCTGAAGCCGTTGCCGTAGAAGATGTTGTCTCCAAGAACCATGGCGCATGCATCGCCGCCGATGAACTCTTCGCCAAGGACGAACGCCTGCGCAAGCCCGTCAGGCGAGGGCTGGACTTTATATGAAAGGCTGATGCCAAACCGGGAACCGTCACCGAGCAGCCTCTCGAAATTCGGGAGGTCTGCGGGAGTCGAGATAATCAGGATTTCGCGGATACCTGCAAGCATCAGGGTGCTCAGGGGGTAGAAAATCATCGGCTTGTCGTAGACGGGCAAAAGCTGCTTCGATGTCACCATCGTCAGCGGATAAAGCCTTGTGCCGGCCCCACCGGCAAGAATGATACCTTTCACGAAAAACTCCTTTCTCTCACGCGCGATTTACCGGGAATGCCTCCTTCAGCTTTTCTCTCACGCGCAATTCACCGGAAATGCCTCTTCAGCTTTTCTCTCATGCGCAATTCACCGGAAATGCCTCTTCAGCTTTTCTCTCATGCGCAATTCACCGGAAATGCCTCTTCTGCTTTTCTCTCACGCTTTGGCCTGCTTCTTTTCCTTTGCTGAATTATCCTTCAGAACAGGCACGTTTGCGCGGCACATTCTGTTCACGGCGAGTCCGATGCCGATGAGTGCCCAGAAAACCGGTGCAACAGCAATTGTTGAGTCGTTTATTAGCCCGACTGTCATGTAACCGAAGCAGCCGGCAAAGATACCGAGACCAAGGTAATACGTCAGCGACTTGTCCTTCGACTTTACGTAGGTTTTGAAGCTGTCAATCAGGTAAATCAGGAAGAACGCGATCACACACAGAAGCGAGGGAACACCGGTCTGGGTTCCGACCTGAAGGTAAAGGTTGTGCGGCTTCGTGATGAGCGTTGCAACGTAACCTGCCTGATTGAGCCCGACGTAGTCAAGGTTCGGGAACGCGATGATAAAGGTGTCGGGACCGCTTCCTAAGAAGAAGTACTTCTTCAAAAGAGGTATGGTCCTCGACCAGATGTAGCCGCGATTCGAAGCAAAATTGATGTAATCGGTGAACACAGCCGACGGCGCATTGTCCATCTTTACAAACTTTCCGTAGGACGACACGTAGTAATAGGTGTCATCAAAGCGGGCGAAGTTCCAGGGCATACCGTCGATGCTCATCTGGAAACCGTACCTGCCGTCAGGAAGAGTAGTCGGGACAAACGTAAAGTTCGGGAACCTCTCGTCGACGCATCTGTAATAAACTCCGTCCTCATCAACCTGAAACTCAACGGCATTTCCGTCTCCATCGTGCGCATCAAAGAAAGCGGTGTCATCCTCAAAGGAAGGATCAAACGTTACAAGAAGTTCATTGTTATCGTAAATAAAATCCACACAGTCATCCCGGGTCTCGATTGCGGAAAGTCTCAGCACTCTCTTCACCGGCTTGAAAGCGCCCTTGAACCTGGCCGTGATAGCTCCGTTAACCGCCTTGTCACCTGCAAAGAACGCTCCGACCAGCAACACAGCCGTCACCACAACGGGAATCCAGTTCCTGAAAATCCGCTTGTTGAGCGTAATCAGAAGAATAACAACAGAGGCAACGATACCGATTATACCGCCTCTTGACTGGGAACCGAAGAGAACGAAAAGAAGCATTGCCGCTGTGAGGCCATAGTAAATCTTAATGGCGGGACGCTTTTCATATGCCGTTAGGAGAAGGTAAACGGGGAAGAGAAGCGACGAGTAGGAGCCGACATAGTTCGGGTTGTAGAGGCTCATGTAGACACGGCCGATCTCGAAATTGAAGGTAATCGAATCGCGGTTGTACGTGCCCGGGAGCATCAGCATCTTGCCGAACGTCGTGCGGTAGAAGTCGGCCTCGAAGGGCAGGTAGGGATTCAGGAACTGGAAGAATCCGATCAGAAGCATAATCGAGATACCAATAGAAATGAACGGGATGAGGTTTTTCAGGTCGTCCTCGGTGTTGATCACGAGGTACGCGTAGTAGGCGCAGACGACGTAGCCGACCAGGCACCAGAGTGACTCAAACTGCTCATAGATTCCGTGTGTGGCGAAGTAACCGTACTCAGAGCAGATTGCCGACACAATGGAAAGAAGACCGTACCCGAAGAGCGGCAGGAAGATCTTTGAAAACTTGAGCTTCTTCCCCTCCACGGAAAGCTTCAAAAGGACAAGCACCAGCATAATCGCAGAAATGACCGTGAACCAGATCATCTTGAAGTACAGGAAAAAGTCGGCGCTGTAGGGATCGTCGTTATAGAAATCAAACGAAGTGAGATTGTTCTCGGAGATCTTAATATAAACAATGAGCGGAATCACCGCGATTGCGATAATCAGCGGAATGACCCGCCAGTTGAATTTGCTTTTCTTTACCGAATAGGATGCTTTTTTGCCAGACATAACAAACCTCATTACCAATAGTAGTTAATAAGTTCATTATAGTAAATTTCGGAGCAATAGCAAGAGGAAATAGCGAGGCAGGTGAGTGGTTGCGACGTTGCGGCCGGCCTGCGGGCAGGTCCGAGTCCCCCGCCCAAGGGTCCGCCGGCAAACCCGGGAGCCCGCCTGCGCCCAGCACGGCCCGCCAAGGTCACCTGATTTCCCTGACGGCTACTGTTTCAACAGGCAGGCTTCCTGCGTCTTCTGCTGCCGTGTCATCAAGGACATCGATTCTGCCGGATGCGAGTTCGGCATATATTTCCTCGTACTGCTTCTCATCGAATGTGCGGAATTTTGAAGCAGCCATAGGAAGACCAACTGCCTGGCTTTCTGCGCCGATAATAATGCTCCGGCCGCCCGCAAAAGAATTTTCTTCCATGCTCTTCGAAAGAATACTGTTGATTCCGTCCCCGATATTCTTAAGTGCAGAGGTGATGACAGTCTCTGACTCCGCCGACTGATCGCTGTCTACTCCGATTACCGCCGTTCCGTAGATCTCCGCTGCTTTCATGACTGAGTTGCCAAGCATACCGCCGCAGGCAAAGATTACCTCCGTGCCGCTCTGATACCACGAGGATGCAAGCGAGAGTACATCGGGAGTTGCGTCAAACGTTCCCGCATAGTTGTATCTGATATTAACCTCTCCCTTTTTAAGTCCGAGCTTCGCTGCTGCATAGTCAGCTCCGTAAACAAAGCCGTAACCATAACGTATTACCCCGGGAACCGCCACTCCGCCTATGAAGCCGAGGTCTCTGTAGCCATCCATGACTGCCGCATAACCGGCAAGAAAACCGGATTCCTGCTCCGCCACAGTGAGACAGAGTACATTATCATTGATTCTCTCGTCTGTTCCATTAAGAGATTTCGGAACCGAATCCACAAGTATGAAGTTTACGTCCGGATATTCATCCTGTATGGCGTACATCGCATTCTCGTAATCATTGGCTCCGGCAATGACTGTCTCAGCATTTCCTTTTACCGCAATCCTCAGATTTTTTGTCATGTCGATATATGAGTTGCTCTGCGGAATCAGGTACTTTCTCGTGAGACCGTAATTATTGGTAAGGGCAACGACTCCTTCCCACTCATTCTGATGGTAGCTCTTGTCATCGACGGTTCCGTCTGCGCCAAGACACAATACAATCTGCGCACCGTAGCCTCCCGAAGCGCCTTTGTCCCCGTCTTTTGTTTCATTGTAAAATGCGAGTGCCGCGCTCAGGATAACGAACACTGACAGCACACATATAAACTTCGCCATGTTCTTTTTTCTCTTCCCCTGGTTTTCAGCAAAGCCGTTCCCGTCATCATAGGGTTTGCCGACAGACTTCGGAGCTCCGCTTTTCCCGGACGAGATTGCAAGTACGACTACCGTAAGGACGTACGGTGTCATCTTATAAACTTCGGCCGGAATGTTCAGCTCTGCAAGGAATGAAATACCTGAGTACGAGCTTGAGAACGCCTTTAATATGCCGAAGAAAAAGGATGCTGCAAGGACGCCGGCAGGCTTCCACCGGCCGAGAATGAGAACTGCCAGCGCCAGGAAGCCGTAGCCGGAAACATTGGCCGCGAAGCTCGTCGATGTCGGTACCACAAATATGAGTCCGCCTGCTCCGCCAAGAAGTCCGGAAATTGCAACGCCTTTGTATCTCATTTTGGAAACGCTCACTCCGACTGCTGCCGCCGAATCGGGGTTTTCTCCGCAGGCACAAAGTCTCAGGCCGAACGGCGTCTTCGCAATAATGTATGCAAGCACGGCCAAAAGGGCCAGACCGATGAAGGTCGAGATGTAGCAGTTACAAAAGACTGCCGGTCCGATTACCGGAATGTCTCCGAGCACCGGAATTTTGCTGATAAAGAACTGATCCGTGAAATAGACCTGCTTCGCTCCGCTCATTTCCCTTGCAAGGAAGATGCAGACGGCCGGCGCAAACAGGTTAAGTGCCGTGCCGCTGATCGTCTGATCTGCGCGAAGGCTGATTGCCGACCATGCATGAAGCATGGAATATAAAAAACCCGCAAGCGCGGCGATTGCGATTGCCGCGATAAACAACAGCTGTCCCGAAAG
>JAZLIL010000090.1:0-2874 GCA_045617405.1 Lachnospiraceae bacterium
TAATCGTAGGTCAGATCGCAGCCCCAGGCTGTTGCGAAATCGTTTCCGTCACCAAGAACGATGTCAATCGTAATCTCGTCCTCCAAAAGGACCTCCTTTGCAATTTCCTCTGAGAAAGGAACTCCTGCACCGTTTTTGCAGACATGTACGCTGCCCTTCTTTGAAGAAAGCGTAACATCAACCTTTGTGATGTCACACGGTGCCTTAGAATAACCGATTGCGCACAGAATTCTTCCCCAGTTCGCATCGGCACCGAAGAAGGCTGCCTTCACAAGACTCGAACAGATAACGCTCTTCGCTATAGTCCTTGCTGCATCCTTATTCGAAGCTCCCTTAACATTACACTCAAGAAGCTTCGTGGCACCCTCGCCATCCTTTGCGATTGCCTTGCTCACGCTTGTCGTAATAATATTAAGAGCCTTTGCAAAGGTCCTGTAATCGTCATCATCCTCTGTAATTTCGGGATTTCCGGCAAGTCCGTTTGCCATAATTGCAACAGTGTCGTTTGTCGATGTATCACCGTCGACACTTATCATGTTAAAGGTATCGGGGATATCTTCCGAAAGAGCCTTTTGAAGCATCTCGGACGATATTGCCACATCACTTGTAATCCAGATAAGCATCGTCGCCATGTTCGGATGAATCATTCCCGAGCCCTTTCCGATTGCACCCATGCGGCACACCTTTCCGGAAAGCTCAAACTCAACCGCAAACTCCTTGGGAACGGTGTCGGTCGTCATGATGCCTTTCTCTGCATCCATGCTTCCGTCAACACTCAGCTTCTTTGCAAGCTCGGGCATTGCCTTTCTGATCGGTTCGAGGGGAAGCGGCTGTCCGATGACGCCTGTTGAACCTATGATGACATCGTTTGCCGGAATGCCCGTTGCATCTTCAACCATTTTACACATTGCGTTTGCCACATCAATACCATCGGCATTGCAGGTGTTTGCATTGACGCTGTTGCATACAACTGCCTGCGCATATCCGTCAGCAATGTGCTCCTTTGTCACCGTAATCGGTGCACCCTTGACGAGGTTTGTTGTATAAACGGCTGCCGCCGTTGCCTTAACATCACTTGTTATCAGCGAAAGATCGTACTTTGTACGCCCTTCCTTTATTCCTGCGTGTATTCCCGCTGCCTTGAAGCCCCTGGGTGCACACACGCCGCCGTTGACCATCTTCATATCTGTATCCTTTCCGAAGTATAGCTTCTAAATTTACATCAAATCATAAGTCCTGTCTCTTCAGCAAATCCGCAGTTAATATTCATACATTCGATTGCTGCACCCGACGCTCCCTTTCCAAGATTGTCGAACCGTGAATAAACCGTGATTCTCTCGTCATTTCCCGTCACGATAATCTCCATATAGTCGAGATCTGCAAGCTTGTTTGATGCAAGCAGCCCTCCGTCCGTATCCTCATTTTCAAAAGGAAGAACTCTTACGAATTTTGATCCCTTATAGTAATCTGCGTAGAATTCACTGAGTTCCTTCGCGCCCATGCCCTTTGTCATCATCGATGCATGAAGCGGAAGCGTCACGAGCATTCCGCAGTAGTAATCATCTACGACCGGGACAAAGATCGGTGCCGTCTCAAGACCTGTGACGTACTTCATCTCCTTTAAGTGCTTGTGCTGCTGCGTGAGTCCGTAAGGTCTCGGTGAGGAGAGACCTGCGTCTCTTCCCTCGTCCTCGTACTGCGCGATCATCTTCTTGCCGCCGCCCGAATAGCCCGTAAGCGAAAAGCATGAGAGCGGAAGCTTCGGTGAGATGAGCTTCTTATTTACAAGTGGATACGCGAGTGCGATAAAACCGCTTGCGTGGCATCCGGGAACCGCAATCCTTTTACCGTTTGCTATTTTTTCACGATGCTCCTTTGAAAGCTCAGGAAAACCGTAAGCCCAGCCGGGATTGATTCTGTGTGCCGTTGATGTATCGATAAGTGTTACATTTTCATTTTCAACAAGTGATGCCGCCTCGATTGCCGCCTGGTCGGGAAGACAGAGGAATGTAACGTCTGATTCGTTGATAAGCTGTCTTCGCTTCTCAACATCCTTTCGAAACTCTGTTGGAATCTGAAGTACCTCCACATCGTCTCTTAGCTCGAATCTCTTGTGGATTTTCAGCCCTGTTGTGCCCTCACCGCCGTCAATAAATACCTTTACCGGAGTCTTCATCTTTGCATCACCGCCTTTATTCATCGTTATGCATAAAACTTTTAGGTTTCATGAATATTTATGCATTGTATCGCACAAACGTTTCAAAGTCAAGTATTCCGCGCAAAAAAAAAGATTTCCCGGCATTTTGACCGCATTAATCCCACTGATTATTTCTGTTTACCGGACTTTTTGCCTCTCCGAAGACTTTTAAAGTATTGCTGCTGTCCGGTTCCGCTAAGGTATTGCTACTGTCAGGTCCCGCTAAAGTATTGCTGCTGTCCGGTTCCGCTAAAGTATTGCTGCTGTCAGGTCCCGCTAAAGTATTGCTACTGTCCGGTCCCGCTAACCTCTTCCACAGTTCCGTCCGTCAGCACAAATACCGCGCTGATGCCCTTAGTCGCACCGATAAGCCCCTTCGCCTCTTCACTTCCGATACAGAAGCAGACCGTTGACAATGCATCACCCTCAAAGGAATTGTCCGAAATAATCGTTACCGATTCAATATCACTTTTTACGGGATAACCGGTCGCGGGGTCAAGAATATGATGATATCTGACACCGTCAAGGTCAAAGAAACGCTGATAGCTCCCGCTCGTCACAATGGATCTGTCCCTTTCCGAAACAATCTTTACCTGACTGTTCTCATCAAAGGGGGATTGAATTCCTATATTGAAGTTCCCTCCGTCCGGCTTCCCGCCGACAAGAAGGACATTTCC
>JAZLIL010000091.1:0-2447 GCA_045617405.1 Lachnospiraceae bacterium
AAGCTTAGCATTAACCTTCTGCATATACTTCTCAACTACTGCAGGAAGCTCATCATAAGCTGTGTTACAAGCCTCACGATGCTGGAAGAAAACGTCACCGTTCTCATGTGATCCACGCATAGCTGGCTTCTCTGGGTTAAGAGCATGCTCACGGAAAGCCTTAACAGCATCCATGTTTGTCATCTCTTTAAGATCCTCGTAATCCCATGTCTCAATCTTCTGAATCTCATGTGATGTACGGAAACCATCGAAGAAGTTAAGGAATGGAACCTTTCCTTCAAGTGCAGCAAGATGAGCTACAGGTGAAAGATCCATAACCTCCTGTGGGTTTGTCTCAGCAAGCATAGCAAAACCTGTCTGACGACAAGCATATACGTCACTGTGATCACCGAAGATGTTAAGTGACTGCGTAGCTACTGTACGTGCTGAAACGTCAAATACGCAGGGAAGCTGCTCTGCTGCGATCTTGTACATGTTGGGAATCATCAGGAGAAGACCCTGTGATGCTGTAAATGTTGTGGTGATCGCACCTGCTGCGAGTGAACCGTGAACTGCACCTGCAGCACCGGCCTCAGACTGCATCTCAACAACCTTAACCTGATTGCCGAAGATGTTCTTCTGTCCTACTGCTGACCACTGATCGATGGAATCAGCCATGGGGCTTGAAGGAGTGATGGGATAGATAGCAGCTACATCAGTAAACGCGTAGGCTACATGAGCGGCAGCTGTATTGCCATCCATTGATTGTTTTGCTCTGGACATGTGTTACCTCCTTAAAATTTAGTGCCAAAATGAACATAATTGTTGCGGGCCCGTTTTTCTCTGTTTGCCTCGTTCACACAAAAAAGTACATGACTATAAAACGTCGAGAGCCCACGCCGTATAATTATAACACCATATTTCAAGATAGTAAAGGGGATAGCGGCAGGTTGTTTCGTTATATGAAGTGCGTCAGCCCTTTCATCAATCCGGCCGTTTGTAGAGTTCACACAAGCTTTGATCCCGGCAGCAGAGCGTGAAGATGCTCTGCTATCGTGTCTGTGTTGATAGGCTTTGATATGTAATCGTCAAAACCCTTCGAAACGTAGAATTCCCGGATTCCTTCATAATTATTGGCCGTAAGTGCGACCACGGGAGTGTCTGCATTTTTGTTAAGCGGATCTCGCTTAAGCTGTGCAAGTGTCTCGATACCGTCCATTTCGGGCATCATGTGGTCGAGAAGAATAAGGTCGAAGTTCTTCGCCTCGCAGCATTCGATGCACTTCTTTCCGGACGTAACGGCAATGAAGGTAATCCCGCTGTTCTTCAAAACGCCCCTGATAACCCTGATATTTATCGGATTGTCATCTACAATGAGGACACGCTTTCCCGGAGCCTTAATCTCAGTCACATGCTCATTCTTTTCATTTGACTCATCTGAATCAAGAAACGCCGTAAGGCTTCCCATCGGTGTCGCGTCATATATCGTCTGCGGCAGCTTTGCGGTAAATTTCGAGCCCTTTCCGAATTCACTCTGAACCTCTATAGTGCCGTTCATAAGCGTTGCCAGCTGCTTTGTTATCCAAAGGCCAAGCCCTGTCCCTTCAATGCCGGCATTCGAAGTCTCTTCGAAACGGGCGAAGCTGTCAAAGAGGACTCCCATGTTTTCTTTTCTGATTCCCTGACCGGTATCCTCGACTTCCAGACAGAGAATGAAAGGATTTTCATCCGATACTTCACGCCATGCCCGAAGAGTAATCAATCCCTCTGCTGTATATTTAACCGCATTTGAAAGAAAATTAGTGAGGATCTGGCGAATCCTTATTTCATCTCCGACAAGACCTGCAGGAAGAGTACTGTCTACATCAATGCTGAGCGACAGGCTCTTCTGGGCGATGCTCTCCTCTACGATATGAACAGTGTCGGAAAGCATGCTTATCGTTCTGTACTCCGCCTCTGTCAGCTTCAGCTTGTCGGAATCAGCCTTTGAAAAATCGAGAAGATCGTTGACGGTTGACTGAAGCGAACGGCCCGAAGTCTTAATCGTTCTGGCATATCCGAGTATTGACTCGTCACTGCACTCGCGAAGTATCATCTCGTTCATGCCGAGAATGCCGTTGATGGGCGTTCTGAACTCGTGAGCCATTCCGGCAAAGAAACGCTCTCTTGCCTCCTTTTCATATTCCGCCTTGCGACGGGCATCATTGGTGGCAATGATTGTTCGAAGCGTAACTCTTGCGGAGCAAATGAGAAGAAAGAGGCAACCGCACGAAATGAGAAGTCCCATCGAATCAATAATACTGATAACATTGCATACAACATATCCGATAAACGAACAGATCTCGTAGACGATGATTCCCGCTCCGATTTCAGCGTAGCGCTTTATCCCGCCGTTTCTGATATCGAGGATGATTGTAACGGTAACTGTCACAAGGCCGGCAACTCCGACCGCGATGATAACGGGCAGG
>JAZLIL010000092.1:0-9644 GCA_045617405.1 Lachnospiraceae bacterium
GGCTCTTGAAATTGCCGACCGCGCTTATGTCCTTGAAATCGGAGAAATCGTGAAGGAAGGCACGGGAGCGGAACTGCTTGCGAGCGATGACATCAGGAAGGCATACCTTGGCGGTTGATAAACAGCCGCCGCACACTCATCTTGCGAGGAAAAATTACAGCAAAAATTCAGACTTATTAAAAATTAACTACCACATGGCGATGCTGTGTGGTAGAATTGTTTTCGGAGGTAGTTCATATGGCATTTCAGAAAGCAATTAAGGAAGCGATAGAATCATTCTTTGCACTCAATGAGTGGAAGTTCTCATTTGATGAGAGCGAGGAGACATTTTCGTCGGTGCTTGGGCTTGCGAGCGGACTCGGTGAGGTGGATCTTTCGGTCACGCTTTTCGAAGAGGGGTATCTTGTCTGCATTATGATTCCTATGGCTTTCGAGCCTGCTCTGTATGCGGACATTGCGGAGTACATTCACCGTGTCAACGGCAGGATACTTCGCGGCTGTTTCGAATTTGACTATGATGAGGGAAGCGTGAGATTCAGGCTGTTTTCACCGTGCTATGGCGGAAAGGTTGAGAAGGGGCAGGTTGAGGACAGCGTGATGACACCGCTTGACATGGTAGATGTGTTCGGAAGAGGACTCGTCGAAATCGCAACAATGGGAGTATCGCGTGCGGCAGAAGTGCTTGAGCGCGTTAATGAATAATTATATAAGGGGGCAGATTATGCAGGAAGTTTATGATTTTTTGAAGGAGTGTAAGACGTATTATCTTGCAACAGTTGAGGGCGATCAGCCCAGAGTGCGTCCTTTCGGGACCGCAATGATTTTTGAAGGAAAGCTCTACATCCAGACGGGTAAGATTAAACCCACGTCGCATCAGCTTCATGAGAATCCCAAGGCTGAGATTTGCGCTTTCAACGGCAAAAAGTGGCTGCGTATTGCAGGAAAGCTCATTTCTGACGACCGCAGGGAGCCGAAGAAGCAGATGCTTGATGAGAACCCCAATCTCAGAAGAATGTACTCTGAAGATGATGACAACACGGAAGTATTCTATTTTGAAGATGCGGTAGCAACCTTCAGCTCATTCACAGAAGCGCCGAGAGAGGTGCGTTTTTAGGAAACTGAGCGGGGATCCGGTAGTGCCGGGTAGTTCACCGCGGAATCGGCATCACTAATTGACGGTCAGCTTGCGGTGAGGTGCCTGAATCTGCCGCGGCGATGTGATGTGACAACGCGACGCGTAATTGGGCTTCCTGAGTCTTTTCGAGCAGGAGGCTCTTTTTCGCTTGCAACGAGAGTTTTTTTACGGAGCAGAGATATGAAATACGGTCTGATTGGCAAAAGCCTGAAACACAGTTTTTCAAAGGAAATACACGAAAAGCTGGCCGGGTACGACTATGAACTGAAAGAATTATCTGAGGAAGAGCTCGAAGGTTTTTTACGTGAAGCCTCTTTTAACGGGATAAATGTTACAATACCATATAAGAAGTCAGTAATCCCTTTTCTTGATGAGATTTCCGACAGGGCTCGGAGAATCGGCGCTGTCAACACGGTAGTAAATCTCGGCGGCTTTGAAAAACCTGACGGGGTGACTCCTTATTCAGGTGGTGATAGTTCCGGCTCGGGAGAAAAAAGCGCGGGGCTTTTTGGCGATAATACTGACTATGCCGGGCTGAAGGCACTTGTTTTGCGCGTAATGCCGGGCGTAAGAGGTGCAAAGGTGCTGATACTCGGAACGGGAGGAACGAGTCTCACGGCGAAAGTGGTCTGTGAAGATCTTGGCGCCGGCGAGATTTGGCGAGTAAGCAGGAATGCAAACGCGGGAGCAGAAAAGGTAAGCGGCGCGTGTGCTGAGAGAATCGGGGCAAAATGCGGGACCGCAGCGAGAATAGAGGGAAAAGATTGTGTGATAAGCTACGAAGAAGCTGCCGGGTTGCATTTTGATGCAGATCTGATCATAAATACTACACCTGTAGGAATGTTTCCCAAAATCGATGATTGTCCGATAAATCTTGAACCGTTTACAAATCTGAAGGGTGTAGTTGACGTTGTCTACAATCCTTTGCGGACAAAACTTGTTTTAGATGCAAGGTCGCGCGGGATAAGTGCCGAAGGAGGGCTCTTCATGCTTGTCGCTCAGGCGGAAGCGGCATCAAAACTCTTCCTTTCTCCGAAAAAGCCAAATGAAGACTTAATAAAATCGACTGATTCAGAATTTGAAAACAGGGTATCGGGAAAAGGCGCAGAAAACGGCGAAGAACGTACATCTACCCGGGTAGAAAATGTCTTCAATCAGCTCATTTTTGACCGCCAAAACCTTGTTCTTACGGGTATGCCCGGAGCCGGAAAGACGACTGTTGGGATGCTTTTGGCAAAAAAACTGTCCCGAAAATTTGTTGACACCGATCAGGCAATTTTTGAAAAAACAGGAAGGACACCGGCACAGATAATTCGCGACGATGGAGAACCCGAGTTTAGAAGCATTGAGTCGGAAGTGATCTTTGAACTTGCCGCACTGACCGGAGTTGTAATAGCAACCGGAGGAGGTGCCGTGCTCAGAAAAGAAAATGTCAGTGCGCTTAAGCAGAACGGAAAGATAATCTTTATTAACACACCTGTAGAAAAACTTAAAGCAACCTCCGACAGACCTCTTTCGGACACAGTCGGAAAGCTGCGCGAATTGTATGAAAAACGGCGGGATTGCTACCTTTCGACGGCTGATCTGGTGGTTGAAAACAGGGGAAGTGCAGAAGATGCCTGTAGTACAATTATGAATTCGTAACTGCATGTTTGTCACTCGGTACATGACAATAGCACAACCTGAATGCGACTGAAGCTGTTGACGTGCGACTGAAGCTGCTGACAGAGGCAGTAAGCAAAAGACCGCAGCAGTTGACAGAAAATCTGATATCGGCAGTAATATATGGAGGGAAGAATGAAACTTCTGGTAATTAACGGACCAAACATCAATATGCTCGGAAGGCGGGAGCCTGATATCTACGGCAGTGAGTCCTTTGAAACGCTGACGGAAAGTGTCAGGGAGCATGCGAAGGAGATTGGGGCGGAGGTTGAACTCTACCAGTCAAATCACGAGGGAGATCTTGTCGACGTAATCCAGCAGGCATGGGGCCGAATCGACGGTATTGTCATCAATCCCGGAGCCTATACGCACACAAGCATCGCGATTCTCGACGCAGTAAAAGCAGTCAGCATTCCGACTGTGGAGGTGCACATCTCCGATGTCTCAAAACGTGAAGAATTCAGACAGGTAAGCTACATCAGACAGGCTTGCGTGAAGACAGTCATGGGCCACGGAATAGCGGGTTACACGGAAGCAATGGATTATCTTGTCGGGTATATAAATGAGGGAAAGAAATGAAAGTAAAGATTGAGCCGGGAAAGGCGAACGGAAGGGCGGTTGTCCCGCCGTCAAAGAGTGTTTCTCACAGATATCTTATCATCAGTGCCTTTGCGGATGGCGAGAGTACGATTGACAATATTTCCGTATCTGATGATATCAGGGCAACTACTGAGTGCCTTGACGCATTTATTGAAGCCTCGAGGGATTATAATCCCGAAGAGTTTGCCATCAGACAGGATGAGACCGGGGCTACATTTGCAGATGGTGCAATTGTGCTTGATTGTCATGAGAGCGGCAGCACGCTCAGGTTTATGATTCCGATGGTTCTCCTGACTGACAGAGCATGTGTGTTTACCGGAAGGGGAAAGCTTCTTGAGCGCCCTCTCGGTGAATATGAAGAACTGTGCAGGGAAAAGGGGATGACCTTTGTAAGAGGAAGTGAGGCAATCCTCGTCAAGGGACGTCTGACTCCGGGCGAGTACAGATTGAGAGGTGACACAAGCAGTCAGTTTGCAAGCGGGCTTCTGATGGCTCTTCCTCTGCTAAAGGAAGACAGTACCATTGTATTTACATGCAAGATTGAGAGCAGATCCTACATTGACATTACAATGGACGCAGTCAACAGCTTCGGAGGAAATGAGTACTGGATTGATGACCGGACGATTTTTATAAAAGGCGGAGTTTCCTATAAGGCAAAGCACCTGAGGGTAGAAGGCGATCATTCTCAGGCGGCATTTCTCGAAGCTCTCAATGTGCTCGGAGGAGAAGTCACAGTTGAGGGCCTTAACCGTGAAAGTCTTCAGGGAGACAGGGTATACGCTGAGCTTTTTGAGAGGCTGAAGGCCGGTTACTGTGACATCGATGTTACAGACTGTCCCGACCTCGCACCGGTACTGTTTACGGTTGCGTCAGTGTGCCACGGAGCAAGGTTTACGGGAACGCGAAGACTCACGCTGAAAGAAAGCGACAGAGTTCTCTGCGTGAAGGAAGAGCTTTCAAAGCTTGGGGTCCGGATGAACTGCTCTGCGGACAGCGTTGAGGTTGAAGCATGCGGTATTGAAAAAATGCGCGCGGCGGCTGCGAAGATGCAGGCCTCCGATTCTTCCTTCTACGGGCACAACGATCACAGGATAGTAATGAGTCTTGCAGTACTTCTCACCCTGACGGGCGGAATGATTGAAGGTGCAGAAGCTGTCAGAAAGAGCTTTCCGACGTTCTTCAATGTTCTTTCGTCGCTTGGAATCGGGTGCTCGCTGGCCTCAGAGGTCTGGGAACAGATCGGAGAAACAGGTGACGGGCAGCAGAACGAAGCCTGATACCGTTTTTTCGCATGTACGGCGGAGATTACGGTGTCATGATGAACGGCATTCTGACTGCACAGCACCGTCACACTTTTATCTACCCGAGGTGCCGATGAAGCTGCTTTTGCAGCTTCGCCGGCATTATACAGTCCCTTCTTCCGGATTGCCTGAATCTGATGTGTCGTGAACTCTCTTTAGAAGCCTGGCTGCTTTACGGGGAACTCCTGCGAGACACATAATAAGGAAGAGTGCCGACAAAGACAGAGTGATAACCATCATCGATGCGATTCGTTCCCAACGGCTTTGCGGGAATACAGAGGATAATCCAACGTTTCCGGACGGTTCAACTGCTTTGGGAACAAGACCGGTAATCGCCGCCGGACCGTTACTATCTGATGAACTGTTGTCCGGTGTATTAGCATCATATGAAGAGCCGGACGAAGAGTCTAAAACGGATGTGCCTGTGTCGCCGGCAGCAGAGGTGCCGTTCGATTCTCCTGCGGACGATGAAGAGCCGGAACCTGACGGATTGCCATTCCCCGGATCATTGCCATGAGAAGGACTTATGGCAGCGCCCGTAGCAGATTTGGATTCGGAAGAGTGTTCATCGCGCACTACGTCTGTAGAATCTGAATTCTCCGGCGCTGATTCTGTTGATTTTGTGCGTGGTTCTTTTGCTGCACGCCCGGAATGCTCAGATGCTATGTCCTGAGAGTTTATGTCGGATTCTGTCTTTGCAGGTTTGGAATGCGTAAACTTTGATTCTGCCATATCGTTGGTCGGCGATTCAACTGCAGGTGTCTTTGCAGGTTCGGAATGCGTAAACTTTGATTCTGCTATATTGTTGGTCGGCGATTCAACTGCAGGTGTCTTTGCAGGTTCGGAATGCGTAAACTTTGATTCTGCTATATCGTTGGTCGGCGATTCAACTGCAGGAGTACTTTTTTCAGACTGTACTTGAGCAGGATTATTGAGCTGCTCTTCAACGATGACATTTACTGCATCAGTTTCCGGTTCTGCTGAATAGCCGTCTTGCTCTTTTACAGCAGATTCGTAAATCCCGGGATTTGATTCCGCTGAATCGCTGCATGATTCTTCAGTTGAAGGTCCGGAAGGCTCGGGAGTTGACTCTGCTGAATCGCTGCATGATTCTTCGGTTGAAGGTTCGGAAGGCTCGGGAGTTGACTCTGCTGAATTGCTGCATGATTCTTCGGCTGAAGGTTCGGAAAGCCCGGGGGCTGACTCTGTTAAATTGTTTTCAGGCTCTGAGGCAGCAGATTCTGAAAGCCCGGGGGCTGACTCTGTTAAATTGCTTTCAGGCTCTACGGCAGCAGATTCTGAAGGCTCGGGGCTTGATTCTGCCGAATCATTGCCAGGCTCTTCAACTGCAGGATCGGATCCTTCGGGGATAGTGGGAACTGTTTCTGAATCGTGCTTAGAAACGGGGTCTGTTTCACCGGCAGGTACATAAATGGCAGCGCCCGAAGCGGGTGCGGGATTTGCTGTAGGGTCTGAAACTGTTTCATCTTCGTCGGCGTGCCCGACTTCTTCATGTGGTTCTGAATGCCCGATTTCGGGTTCTGGAACATTGCCTGCTGAGGAGCCGGCCCCGGGTTCTGGAACATTGCCTGCTGAGGAGCCGGTCCCGGGTTCTGGAACATTGCCTGCTGAGGAGCCGGTCCCGGGGTCAGACGTTACTGTATATCCCAGACCTTGACACTCATTGCAGACGAAACTTCCTGTGCCCGAGCATGATTCACACTTAAGGGTACCGGTTTTTTCAGAGAAAGAGCAGGGATGCTGAAGCAGACCGACTCCGCTGCATTCGGGACAAGGTGCTGTAATGATACCCGAGGCATTACACGAAGTGCAGCTTAGCATTTTCTTCCCTGAGCCGTTGCAGGCACTGCAGGTTTTGCGACCACCGACGTTTTCAAAAGAGATTTTAGCTGTTCCGCTGCATGAACAATTCTGAGGGACATAGATATAAACATTATTAAAACCACCGCTGACGTCAAAATCAAAACAATAAATGTATACTGAAAGAGACCAGGTGTCTGATGACTTCTTTGCTAATTTTACTTCATTCGATCCGTAATAGCTCCAAATAGTAAAGGCATTTTTATCTGAAGAGAACTGATTGGAGTCTACATGGTGAGTGCTTGATGATCCGTAAGAACAGCGTACGTCAAAAGTTTTTGACAATGTTGAGAAATTCTCTATTGTAACGGTAAAATTGATATTAACACATGGATTGACGGGGTTAGTGCAGGACAGAAGTTCTCTTTTCATGCCTGATGTCATTGTAAAGAGCGGCGCTTTAGCAGAGCTGCTGCTTGATGCCTTGCTGTTAATGCTGATGGTTTCCGTGTAGTATGGAGTTTCATCAGGCACTGTTGCGGAGCCGCCGCAGGTACTGCAGGTTGATACCGGAATGCTGCCGTTGCCGCCGCAGTCGGGACAGGGTGTTGATACCAGTCCGGAGCCGTTGCATGCGGCACAGGCGGCAGACACAGAAGAATTGCCGTTACACTCCGGACAGACGATATTGCCGGTTCCGCGGCAGGTTTCGCAATTGACAGAACCTGTTTTGCCGCATGATTCACAGTCGGTTTCTCCGGCTGTGAGTGTTGTCGGGATTACGGAAAAGACGTATACAAAAACAAACAGGACAACAAAAAGATGCCTGAGAAAGCGTATGGAGTTCTTTATATTCATATGTGGTTTTCCTTTCGTGCTTGAATGATGTGATAATCTTTAGAATGTTACATTTCAGAATTCAAGATATTACTGCCAAAAGGAAAAAAGATAAACATTTCACAGGTGAAGTGTATTACCCCCACCGGATTTCGTCAAGTAAGAACGTTTATTCCCCAATGGACGTTTTGGGGTGACATTGATGTGGCACAAAGCTGCCGGTTATGATAAACTGAATGCAGTGTCTTTATGATGCAAAAGAAGGAAAGGAAAAGCTGCATTTGGCAGCAAGGAGGACAGAGAGTATGGAATACGGGTACAACAAGGTGAAAGATACGGATGCTTATCTTGGGAGACTTGAATTTGAATGGAACGGGGAATGCAGTCTTGAAAACTTAAGTGCACTGATTCTGGCACATCAGACACATGTTGTTTTCGAAAATTGCGATCCCTTTGAACTCGATAAGACCTGCAATCTTGATTCAGACTATCTTTTTGATAAGGTCATTAACCGAAAGAGGGGAGGATACTGCTTCGAGCTGAATAAGCTGTTTCTCGAACTGCTGCTTGCACTTGGCTATGAGGCCTACGCATGCCCCTGCAGAGTTGTCATGAACATCGATGAGATAAGACCGATTATGCATCGTGGCACAATCGTTGTAATTGACGGGCAGAAAATCTTTGCTGATGTCGGATTCGGCGGTCCGATGCCTCCGGGAGCAATCCGCATATCAAAAGATCGCCAGACAGTTGAAGGTGAGACATTCTGGTTCGATGACACGAGAGCTGTTCCGGGATGGCATGAGCTCTGGAGGGTAACCTCTGACGGAAGTGAGCAGGCCGTGCTTCTTTTGAACGATGCGCTTTATCTTGAAAGCGATTTCGCACCGCTCAATCTTGCATGTTCGGACGGTCCGAATGCAATCTTCAAGCGCATTAGAAATGTCAACCTTCGCACGAAGGATGGCTTCGTAGCAATCAGGGACAATCTCTTCAAAAATAAGAAGGGCGATTTCTACGAGGAACGTGAGATTGACGGGAGTGAAGTGAGGAAGCTTTACAGGGAGTATTTCGGAATCGAACTGTGAAATGCGGCGGAATCTTTTTCAAATATCGTGTAATTTTGATTTGAAATCCGACCGATATATGTTTATAATGTAGAAAGGTCAGTAGAAGTCTGCCCATTTTTTCAAAAATAACCTGAAAGGTGGATTTTATATATGTTAAGCAGTGACATCGGAATTGATCTGGGAACAGCCAGTGTCCTTGTCTACATTAAAGGTAAGGGAGTCGTTTTAAAGGAGCCCTCTGTCGTAGCATTTGACAGAGAAACAAACAAGATTAAGGCTATCGGTGAAGAAGCCAGGCTGATGCTTGGACGTACTCCCGGCAACATCGTTGCAGTCAGACCCTTAAGGGCCGGCGTAATCTCAGATTACACAGTAACGGAAAAGATGCTCAAGTACTTCATTCAGAAGGCAGTGGGCAAAAAACGTTTCCACAGGCTGATGGTCAGCGTCTGCGTACCGAGCGGCGTTACCGAGGTCGAGAAGAAGGCGGTTGAGGATGCAACCTACCAGGCAGGCGCCAAGGAGGTTGCTATTATTGAGGAGCCTATTGCAGCAGCAACCGGCGCAGGCATTGACATTGCAAAGCCCTACGGCAACATGGTTGTCGACATCGGCGGCGGCACAACTGACATCGCGGTTATCTCACTTGGCGGAACAGTTGTCAGCACTTCCATTAAGACAGCCGGTGATGACTTTGATGAGGCTCTAGTGCGATACATGAGAAAGAAGCACAATCTTCTCATTGGTGAGCGTACGGCTGAGGAAATCAAGATCAGAATCGGTTCGGCGTATCGTCGTCCCGAGACAGTGGTTATGGATGTCAGAGGCCGGAATCTTGTAACAGGCCTTCCCAAGACAATTGCAGTCAGCTCAGAGGAAACAGAAGAAGCATTGAGAGAGACAACGGCGCAGATTGTCGAGGCAGTTCACAGCGTACTTGAGAAGACGCCTCCCGAACTTGCGGCGGACATTGCAGACAGAGGAATCGTGCTTACAGGCGGCGGTTGCCTGCTTTACGGTCTTGAAGAGCTCATTGCCGAAAAGACCGGTATTCAGACAATGACAGCCGAAGAACCCATGACAGCGGTAGCTATCGGAACCGGCAAGTATGTTGAGTTCTTGAGCGGAAAACGCTAGAAATGGATCGGAGCCGGACCGGCGGGGCAGTTTGGCCCGGCTGCGGCGAAGATGTCCAAGTAAGCGATCAAGTCGGAGGCC
>JAZLIL010000093.1:0-4238 GCA_045617405.1 Lachnospiraceae bacterium
GCCTGAACAGTTGCTTAAAAAGAAACGGTTCTTTCACATTAATCATGCAAATGAACCGTTTCTGTTCAAATACTATTTTAAATAACCTATTTCTTTTGCAAGACTCTCTTCAATAACTACGACAGCATCACGATGCAAACGCAAAAATGTTGCGGGGCACTTGGTATCAATCCTGTCATTCATAAGAAGCTCCTTTGCTGCCTGCTTCTTGTTTCCGTTAACAATCATAAGAAGCTTCTTTGCACGCATGATGTTTCCCATGCCCATTGTTACGGCGAATCTTGGAACATCGTCACGTGATGAAAAGAACCTGGTGTTTGCATCGATTGTACTCTCATCAAGCACTTCCCTGTGTGCCTTGTCAAAGAGTGCATCGCCCGGCTCGTTGAAACCGAGGTGTCCGTCAGGGCCGACGCCAAGAACCTGAAGATCTATATCCGTTGAATCAAGGACTTCATTAAATTCAGCGATATTCGCATCAACATCTCCGACTCCCTTTGCCACATAGGTGTTATTGATATCAATGTTGATGTGATTAAAAAGATTGTCATTCATGAAGAAACGGTAGCTTTGCTCATGGGTGCCGGAAAGCCCTACATACTCGTCAAGATTGACTGTATGAACTTTTGAAAAATCAAGACCTTCTTCATTGCATCTTCTTGAAAGTTCTTTATACATCCCGACCGGACTTGAGCCGGTAGCCAGACCCAGATTGCAGTCAGGCTTCTCTCTTACAAGCTTTTCAATTTCATCGGCAGCAAGCTTGCTGCCTTCCTCGTAATTCTTTGCTACAATAACTCTCATTGCTTACCTCACTTTCTGTAAATGACCCGATGTCTTCATGGCATCGATAATCAAATCAACGTACTTTTCGCAGTCCTTATATGTTGCAGCCTCTGACATAACGCGAAGAACAGGCTCTGTTCCGCTCTTTCGAAGCAGTACTCTTCCGTCCGTGCCAAGCTCTTCCTCGCACTTCTTAACTGCATCCTTAACTGCATCGTCTTCAAGTGTCTCGTCCTTGTCATCAACCTCGACATTTTTCAAAACCTGTGGATACATCTTTACGTCACTTGCAAGAACGCTTAAAGGAAGCTGTGTGTCATTAAGCACTTCCATCAACATTATTGATGTTACAAGACCGTCGCCCGTGTGCGCATACTTTCTGAAAATAACATGTCCGCTCTGCTCACCGCCAAGCATGTGACCGTTTGCCTTCATGTTCTCGTAAACGTATCGGTCGCCGACAGCAGTCTTTTCGTAGCTGATTCCGATCTTGTCAAATGCTTTGTAAAGGCCGAAATTCGACATGACAGTGGTAACAACAGCATTATTAGGAAGAATTCCCTTGTTTTTCATATGCTTTGCACAGATGTACATAATTGCATCGCCGTTCACAACGTCACCGTACTCATCGACAGCAAGGCATCTGTCTGCGTCACCGTCGAATGCGAAGCCGATGTCAAGATGATTGTCACGCACGAACTTCTGAAGTCCTTCGATATGTGTCGAACCGCAGTTTAAGTTGACGTTGGTGCCATCAGGTGAATTGTTTATAACGTAAGTGTGAGCACCGAGAGCGTTGAAAACCGACTGACCTATCATCCATGTACTGCCGTTTGCAAGGTCAAGTCCGATTCTCCACTTCTCGTAGGACATCGAAGCAATACCTGTGAGATAGCCCATGTATCTGTTTCTTCCGGAATAGTAATCGTTTGCGACACCGATTTCGCTGTCCGTTGACCACTCTATTTCGGGAATCACCCCATCGAGGTAATCCTCAATCATAGCCTGTATTTCGTCTTCCATCTTCTCGCCATCACTGTTCATCAGCTTGATGCCGTTGTCGTAAAACGGATTGTGACTTGCCGAAATCATAATACCACAGTCAAAGTTCTCTGTTCTCGTGATGTAGCTGACACAGGGTGTCGTGGTTACATGAAGCAGGTACGATTCACCGCCTGACGAGGTAATTCCCGATGAAAGTGCAGCTTCCAATGTATATGAAGAACGTCTTGTATCTTTTCCGATGACGATTCTTGCTTTGTGATCCTTACTGTAGTACCTTCCGAGGAATCTGCCGATTTTGAATGCATGCTCGGCAGTGAGGACAACACCTGCTTTTCCTCTGAATCCATCTGTTCCGAAATATCTCCCCATCTTTCTAACCTCTTTTGTTTTAATATCAGAACCTGAAGACTTCAATGCATCGGCATTTTTTGCTTCCTTTGTTCTGCCGTCAGGCGGCCTTTTGCAGTTTGCAGGGATGAACCACTGGCTTCCCTGCTTAATTGCGCCATCGATTTTTCCCTCTCTGCAAAGCATCGTGATACGCCGTTCGGTCATCTCCCATCCCATTGCCGCTTCTCTTACACCAATGTAATCCAATATACACACCTCCGACTTAAATTACTGATTGCAGCTTAATACAAGGCATCGTTGTATCGGGCAGATTACAGCTTGTTCCTCAATACATGATATTGTTGTAACATAACTGAACATCATTGTCAAGTTGTAGTTCAAACATGCTATTGATATTCCGTTTGTATCACGACATAATGTCAAGTTATGTTTGCGTGTGAGAATTTGCTTTTTGTGAATTTGCGAGATTGGCTTTATAATTTGATTATATACTTGAATTCCAAATCATTTTATACTAAACTAAGTAATAATGTTAAACGATTTATGAAAGCAGAAATATAAAGCGATTTACCGGGGATTATTACATATACCCGGTAAATCTTATATCAAACGAAACAAATTTCAGAGTATGCCACAGAATTAACTATGCCGAAGAAAAAAACAATAAAATCATATATTCTTGCAATTGCTGTTCTGTTCATTATTATTTTGCTCAACGGTGCCGCATATATCCTTATAAAAGACATTGCTGTTGCACACGTTCTTGCCGGCAACGCTGCTGTTGCCGCTTCAATCAGTGACAGAATGCTCTACATAATTACAAATCTCAGCGTCATTGAAATTCTTATTTTTCTGATAATCCTTTTCATATTATTCAGAATTAACAAAAAAAGAGTTGATTCAAGCTTCGCCGATGTTGTAACTCAGATTGTTCAGGACTATGCCACTGTATTCATTGTAGATTTTTATCGTGACACATATCGCGAGATAAAATCAGTTGAATCACTTGTAAGAAAATACGGCAACGACGGATCCAGCTACACTGCTGCTATTGATAATTACATCGAAAATGCTGTCTACCGCGGAGACCGTAAGAAGCTCAAGGATGCTTCAATGCCAAACAACATCAAGAAGATGTGTGCAGGCAACAAAACCTACTCAGTGAAGTATCGTCAAATTGTCAGAGGATTCATCTGTTGGAGCGAAATGACCGTCTTTATGCTAAATAACGACGAATTCCTCATCGCTTTTGCTGACCGCGACGAGGAAACAGCTGCAGAAATGGTTCAAAACGCTATCTCAAGTGATTTCTTCGGAATGTACCTGATAGAGCTTGAAACAGACACAATAAAAGCTGTAAAGAATGCTGAGAATCTGCAGAACAATGACAGTCCGAGGACAAGCAAATACTCCGAAGTAATGACGAAGTACATTAACAGCCTTAGTGACAAATCCCGCTCGCTCTGGAAGACTCTTAATTCAAGAGAAGGTGTCAGAAATTTTCTTCGTGACTGTGACAAACGTGAATTCATTTTTGAATCAAAATTCAATCACATTCTTACACGTGCATCCTGGTATGTAGTCGAACGAATAGAAAATGAAGTCAACATCATCTGTCTTGCTTTCACAAATCTTGACACAGAGCAGGCTGAGCGTGAACGTCTTAACGAGACTATAAATCACCAGAAAATACTGCTCAGCTATTTCGTTGAATCATACTCTTCTGCCTATTCCGTTGATCTTCTGAATAATCAGTTTGAAATTCTTCACATGTCACCGGAATTTTCAAAATACTTTATGCATAACGGTTCCAGAAATGATATGATAAAATTTATACGTGAACATGTCGTACCTGAAGACAGATCTTTTATGCTGCAGGTCATCAGTGATGAATACGTTGCCGAAAGACTGCGCAGCAATAATTCCTTCAGTTTCACTGTCCGGGAATCGTTTGACAATCAGATCAGAACAATGCGATGTGTAATAGTCCGCGGAATTGACGAGTACCACGTAGCAATCGGTTTCCTCGACATTAGTGACGAGTTGAAAAAGGAGCAGGATCGCCAGCTTCAGCTTCAGGAAGCTCTTTCTATGGC
>JAZLIL010000094.1:0-8459 GCA_045617405.1 Lachnospiraceae bacterium
CGACGTATCTCCAAATGACACGCCGTCAACCGACGCCGTTCAGGATTTCACTCCCGCTGACACTGCCTCTCCTATATCGTAGGAGAGAATGACGCTTTTCCCTCCGGCAAAGCTCATGAAGTTTTTTCTGACTTTTTCGGCAAGAAGGTAGGCAGCCGATTCCGTTGCCTCGGGCATTACGGCAAGAACCTGAGAGCTTGAATACCTTCTTGCCTCTCCAATGTCTCTGACGGCCTTTGACACACTGTCAAAGAGCTTTTCCATGGACAATCTCTGAAGTGAGACGTCAAGAACCCTGTCATCCGGATCAAAAACAGAAAATAAAATCAGCATTGAATTTTTCTCAAACGCACTCTTCTTTAATTTCTCCATATCAGAAGAGGTTACTCTGTGTGATGAATCGGCAGGCTTGTTGTTCTCATCAAAGAAGTGATAAAGCTTTTTTTCATTGTGCTTTGAATAATAAAGTGCCTTGTCTGCATTTGCAAAAAGCGTTTCAAAGCCGGCCCCAACGTACGTTGCCGTTGCAATCCCGACCGAGAAACGTGCATTTGCTATCTGCGGAACAGATTTTTCATTATAGAACGCCTGAGCCATGTTTTCGAGTTCATTGCAGATTTCCTGGCGGTTTTTACTCTCAGATGTGAGAATCATGAATTTCCCGCCTGCAAGTCTAGAAACTGTACTGTCACTGCCGGTATTTGCTCTGATAATCTGAGCAAGGCATCTGATTGCATCGTCACCGGCTGCATGTCCGTAACGCTTCAGAATCTGATCAAATCCATCAATTTCAATCAGAATCACACTCGATCTGTTGTGCCTGTCAAATCTTCTCTTTTCGTACTTCGAAGTAACGTATTGCGCACAAACAAATCCCGTCAGGTCGTCCGTGACATAGTTTTCCTGTTTCTCTTCAAACAGATCATTCTCCGTTCTCTCATTAATCGAAGATGACCCGCCTGTTAAAATCTCACCCTCTTCAATAAGTGAAAGCAGCATATCCGCAGCTGCAGGATCAAACTGAGTGCCGCGTCCCTTTCTGATTTCTTCCACAACCTCTTCCTTCGAAAGCTCGTTCCAAAACGGTCGCTTCGATGTCATTGCATGCTTGTGCTCGTACATTGCCTTTTTGTCGATGGCATCTGCGATTACCAGCATGGACTGCATGCTGAACTTTGTCATCTCACGGGATTTGATCATTACCTGTGCCGACATGTCGTTCTTTAGTGAAAGAAGGTCGCACATACTGTCAACTCTTGCAATCAGCTTTTCCTTAAACAGAGGCTTTAAAATTACATCGGCGGCACCCGATTCAAACAGAAGCTGTTCCTTTTCGGGAAAATCCGGAGCCATCATTACAATAACCGGCACACCGTCAAGCCCTTTAACGCCCGGTGCCGATTTCAGCAGATCAAGTGCAGGCTGAATGTCCCTGTCAACACCGAAAAGAACAAGCTCCGGCATGAATGTTGCAAAATCAGACTCTTTCAGATTCAAAGGGGATTTTTGAAAGATGTCATAATTGTCAGAGAACATTCTCTTTAGCATTGCCAAAGTCGTTTCGTTATTTTCGATTATCATAATTCTGCTTTTCATATAGTATACACCTCTTCATGAAATAGAATTCATGATTGCAATATTCTACTGTCTGCGAATTACAAAACGATAATATCATACTCATGATACGTGTGTCAATAAGTGAAGTCGCGAGAACATCCACAGCAATACACTTTCCATGCTGTATTTCGCTTCTTTCCGAATCTTCATCACTAATCTCTCATCAAATTTACAGCCAAAAAGTTAGCAATGTTAACTTTTTTATTCCTCTAGTAGTGACATTTGATATATGAAGTGCTATAATGCCATTGTCATCTCATTCATACATTATTATAGAAAGGAAGGTCACCCGGACAGGGTGATGCATCGAAAAATGTCTAATACAGAAATTAAAGCTCCGTGGCTTGAGCACTATGGTGTCGTTCCCAAAACTCTTGAGTATTCCAAAACAAGTCTTTACGGGAGTGTGCTCGACACAGCAAAGAAATATCCGAAAAACGGCTGTTATTCCTTCTTTGGTACAATCACCGATTATCGTCAGGCAATTAAGAGGATCTGTATTTGTGCCGATGCACTTACAAAGCAGGGAATCAAATCCGGCGACAGAGTAACTGTCTGCCTTCCAAATTGCCCTCAGGCTGTTATCATGGTTTACGCCCTGAACAAAATCGGTGCCATTGCAAGCATGATCCACCCTCTTTCAGCCGACAAAGAGATTGAATTCTACGTTAACGAGTCGCAGAGTATTGCCGCAATTACGTTAGAGAAGACCTATGAGGCTTTTTCGAGAGTTCTTACAACCTCAGATTCGCTTAAGCTTCTCATCCTTACCGGTATTGAAGATGAATTTCCTTTCTTTAAGAAGATCGGTTACTGCTACAAGATAGGAAAAAACGAAAAACATGTTGAACTCCATGATGACTACCTCTCCTGGAACGATCTGATGAAGCAGGGACATAAAGGCAACCCCGACAACTATGTCCACTCTGCTCCCGAGGATCCCGCAGTCATTCTCTACAGTGGCGGAACAACAGGAACAAACAAGGGCATCGTTCATTCAAATCTTTCAATAAATGCTGAGGGCAGCCAGATTATCGCAACAAATCCTGCCTTCGCCAGCGGCGACAGCATGCTCGCAGTACTTCCCGTTTTCCACGGTTTCGGTCTTGCCGTAGGCATTCACTCAATGCTCGCAAACGGTGGTATGAGTATCCTCATCCCTCAGTTTACCCCAAAGAGCTTCGCAGGCTTCATCATTAAATACAGACCGAATTTCCTGATCGGCGTTCCCACGCTCTATGAATCGCTTTTAAAGCTCAAAGATGTCGAAGGTCTTGACTTCAGCTTTATTAAAGGTATCTACAGCGGCGGCGACTCGCTTCCCGTAGAGCTCAAGAAACGCTTTGATTCATTCCTGATTGAGCATCATTCAAATGCGATTATCAGAGAAGGCTACGGTGCTACAGAATGCGTTGCAGCCACATGCCTGACCCCTTACAATGAATACCGGGAAGGAAGTATCGGAATTCCTTTTCCTGACACGTTCTACAAAATCGTTGAACCCGGTACATGCAATGAAGTGCCTTATGGTACCGACGGCGAAATCTGTATCTGCGGACCTACTGTTATGCTCCACTATCTGAACAACGAGCTTGAGACCGCAAACACGCTTCGTGTACACACTGACGGCCACACCTGGCTCCACACCGGAGACATGGGCATGATGGACGATGAAGGCTTCGTGTACTTCAGGCAAAGAATCAAGAGAATGATCATCTCAAACGGTTATAACGTCTATCCCACTCAGGTTGAAGAAGTTCTCAACAGACACGAGGCGGTTCACATGTGCTGCGTCATCGGTGTGAACGATTCAATGAAGATGGAAAAAATAAAAGCCTTTGTAGTTCTTCGCGAAGGCTTTGAGGCTGATACTGCAATGAAGAGAAGTCTCACCGAACACATGAAGCAGTTTCTGGCAAAGTATGCAATTCCAAGGGAGATTGAATTCCGAAGTGAGCTTCCAAAAACAAAAGTCGGAAAGATTGCCTACAGAGAGCTTGAAGCTGAGGAATTGAAAAGAATCACGGAAAAGAAAAGGCATTGATTTTTATGCATAATCACTTGACTTTCTCTTTCTATCTAGTACAATGGTAGTAGTAATTGCATATTGTGTGCAATCGAGTAGAATTTGATAATTTGTGAGGTGCTTATGAAACTTAAACTCAGACCCGCCATTATGGCAATGGTATTCATCCCAATCATTTTGATTACGGCTATTTCACTTGTTCTCTTCTACAACAGAACGAATTCACTTGTTGAGGAAGAGATCTCCACAACGCTTTCTGCTACCGGGAAGTCACTCCAGCAGACCTACAATGCATTAGGTGACGGAGACTACTTCCAGGACACAAACGGTGACGTCTGGAAGGGTGACTACTGCATCAGCAAGGACACAACCATTGTTGATGAGATCAGTTCAAGCGGTCTTGTTGCCACCTTCTTCTGGGGCAACACACGTGTGATGACATCCATCAAAAACGACCAGAACGAAAGAATCATCGGAACAACGACAACAGATCCAAACGTCCTTCAGGACACTCTTACCGATGGCAAGGCTTACTTCAACAAGAGCCTTACAATCAACGGCAAGAACTACTACGTTATTTACGAGCCTGTATTCCAGCCTTCTGACGGAAGCATCGTAGGTATGGCATTCGTAGGTATCGAGAACACAACAGTTCACAACAGCATTCGGAGCATGATTATTTCCATCCTTATCATCATCGCAATCATCATTGTTCTGATTGCAGTTATTGCGATGTTCGTCATCAATGCGCTTGTAAGGGCTGCTCATCAGACAAGTGCAGTTACTGATGCAATGGCTAACGGTGACATGACCGTCAAGCTTGATGAAAAGTGCCTTAACAGAAAAGACGAAATCGGTGCTATCTGCAAGTCACTTAACAAAATGCAGGAAAGCCTTTCCGCAACACTTCAGGGACTTGCTTCACAGAGCGGTGAGCTTCTTGAGACATCAGCAACACTTGAGAGAATGGCCGATGAAACATCACGTACAATCGCTCAGGTTGAGAATGCTGTAACAGACATTGCAAACGGTGCAACATCCCAGGCAACGGATACAACAAATGCTTCAACAAACGTTGTTACAATGGGCGAGATTATCTCCTCAACAGTATCTGATGTCAGTGTTCTGATGACAACATCAGAGAAGATGTCAGCCTATGGCAGGGACGCTGTTAATATTCTTCATGAACTTAAGAGCGTTAACGAAAAAGCAACGAAGTCTATCGACGTTATCTACGAACAGACAAACATCACAAACGAAGCTGCCGAGAAGATCAAGCAGGCAACAGCAATTATCACATCCATTGCGGAGGAAACAAATCTCCTCTCCCTCAACGCTTCCATCGAGGCAGCAAGAGCAGGCGATGCAGGACGCGGATTCGCAGTTGTTGCAGACCAGATTTCAAAGCTTGCTGAACAGTCAAATGCTTCAGCGGCAGAGATTGAACAGATTACCAATTCACTCATCGAAGACTCCAACAAGGCAGTATCAATCGTTGAGGAAGTCAAAGAAGTCATGGCTGATCAGGCTCTCAAGATGGACAGAACCGAGTCGGCATTTGCTTCGGTATCAGATGGTATCGACAATTCAATCAAAAACGTAACTGAAATTAACAGAAGCAGCAAGGAACTTGATGAAGCACGTAAACAGGTTATTGACATCATCCAGAACCTCACCGCTATTGCAGAAGAGAATGCCGCAAGTACTCAGGAGACCTCTGCCGCTACAAGCGAGGTTACCGCAGCTGCTGACAATGTCTCAAGAGCAGCCGTTACTCTTAAGGGAATTACGGCAGACCTTGAAGCAACAATCAAGACATTCAAGTTCTAAGCAAAATCTCACATCACAATACAAAAGGGACTGTACCAAAGGTACAGTCCCTTTACTTTATAAAAGAGTCTTAAACGGTGCTTTCAATATGCCGTTTAAGACTCTTCCGTTTCTTTCTGTAATGCCTGATTTAGAGCTCAAGGCTTCCTGTTGCAATCAGCTTTCCCGACTTCTTATCAAAAAGCATTACGTTTGAGCCGTCAATCGTGATATTCTTTGAATCTCCGATATTGAAGGTCACGCCTCCGAAAATAACACTTGTAAGAAGGAAATTGTCAACGCAAAGCTTTACTGTCGATTCCATTCCTGTGGGCATTGCACCGTAGACAAGAGCGGAAATTTTGCCGTTTTCGGCAATGTGAATGAATTCCGGTCTTACTCCGATAACGAAGTCCTCATTTGTAGGCTCTGCCTCCTCAAGGATACCAAAGTCATCTTCTACAGCCTTTGCAATTGCATATTTGAAGACTTCGTCCTTGTTCGACTTCTCGACGTAGCCCTTTTCCTTGCTCATTCTCAAGCGTTCCGACTGTTCAACCTCGACAGCCTTATCGCGTGCCTTAAACCATTCATCAAGATCAAGCGTCTCCTTTGAGTGGAAGACTGCCTTCCTGCCTCCGAGAATGCTCAGGCTTACACCGCCGTCAGGGCCCTGTGTTCCCTTTGCATCGATGAAATTGATTGAAGGATTTCCTACGAAATCGGCAACGAAAAGGTTATTCGGCTTGTTGTAGACACTAAGGGGTGCCTCGTACTGCTGAAGAACACCGTTATTAATAAGACAGATCTTTGTTGCAAGCGTCATGGCTTCCATCTGATCATGCGTAACGTAAACAAAGGTGCTTCCTGTTTCCACATGGAGTCTCTGAAGCTCGTAGCGCATCTCAAGACGAAGCTTTGCATCAAGGTTTGACAGAGGCTCGTCCATAAAGAGAACTGCAGGCTCGGGAGCGAGAGTTCTCGCGATTGCAACTCTCTGCTGCTGTCCGCCTGAAAGCTCTGCTGGATAACGGTCCATGAACATTCCGATTTTTACAATCCTCGATACCCTTCTGACAGCCAGGTCAATCTCCTCCTCACTCATCTTTCTCTTCTCCGTGAGGACCTTTCCGCTGTATTCCTGCTCGAATTTCTCATTGAGCGTGATTCCTTTTCCCCTGTAGCTTGTAATAATGGAATCGTACTTAGCCTGAAGCTCCTTTTCGATTTCCTCTGCTCTTGAAACGAAATCGCTGTTCTCATGGAGCTTGTAGCCAAGAAGCTTCTTTGCCGTCATCATCGAAATGATGTAGTGGTCAATGAGAACAAGTGCAGCGCGCTTTGCATCAATAACGCCCTTCTTATCACGGCATTCCTCGATAAGGTCAACCATCTCCTTAGGATTTGAAAGAACTCTTATGATATCCTTTGTTACCTTTGCGTCAAAATCAATCTTAGGCATCTCCTCACGGATGTTTGAAAGTCCGAAGGCGATGTTTTTATATACCGTCATATTGGGCCACAGCGCGTAATTCTGGAAAAGGAAGCCCACCTTACGCTTGTTTGCCGGTACATTTATTCCCTTTTCACTGTCGAAAACGACTCTGTCGCCAATCGTGATTTTACCGCTTGTAGGCGTCTCAAGACCTGCAATCATACGGAGTGTTGTGGTCTTTCCGCAGCCTGACGGTCCAAGCAGTGTAATAAATGAATTATCATCAATATCAAGGTTCAGATTCTCAACTGCGTAGAATTTTCCCCATCTCTTTGTAACATTTGTCAGTTTAATCTCAGGCATCTTTATCAACCTCCTATTCCGGAATCAAGACTTGCACCGGTCAGTTTGTTTACTATTGTGTTGAAGAACAGGATTACTATTATCAGAATAAGATTGATTGCGCTTGAGAAAGCGTAAAGTCCCATTTCATCGAAGTAATCAAGCGTTGTCGAAACAATGAAGCCCTGTACGCAAAGCAGCAGGAACAGCGACAGCTCACGAAGACAGGTCATAAACGGAAGCAGGAAGCCCGAAATAATCGACGATTTCTGAATTGGAATTATGATCCTCAGCATACGCTTTATCCACGGAATATCCTGGATGATTGCCGCCTCTTCTATCTCGCCCGAGAGCTGAAGCATCGAGTTTAGTGAGCTTCGGCTCGCAAACGGTATGTACTTGACTGTACCGACCAGAACGAGCAGTGTGTAGGTGTTGAAAAGATTGATTCTCTCATTTGAGAATAATATGAAGTACGCGATACCGACTGCGATGGACGGCATCAGGTAGGGAAGGAACGCTACGCTGTTTACGTAGGATGCAAGCTTTCCCCTCCTGTTCTTTGAAACGGAATAGCCGATGAGCGTACCGATTGTTCCCGCAATCAAAGCACAAAGAACCGCCACGAGAAGTGTTCCCCCAAATGCCTTCCAGATTGTCTGATTGTAGAGAACACCCTGCTGACCGTACATTCCGTTCTCGGTAATGTTTTCATTTGTCAGCCACCACTTAGTTGTCAGATAAGCCGTATTTCCCGTCTTTAAGAAGCTGTAGTCTCCGGGATTCGGAAGGAACGTCTCAAAGGCGAAGGAAATAATCGGGAAAATACTTGTGAAGAAGGTCGTAATCGCAAAGATGATACCGATAATAAACTTCCCGATCTTTCCGAGATTTATCTTCGAAATCTGTCCCGACTTACCGGTTACAGTCGTGTAATTCTTGCGTGATTTCAGTGTCAGCTGGTTGCAGAACATGATGGCTACACCGAACACCATCATGATGATTGCAAGAATACTTGCCTCTCCCGTGTACTTGGAATTCATCGAGATGTACTTTGTGGAGAGTGTTGTAAGTCCCAGATAGTGCGGTACGGGATATGAACCCATTGCGCTTCCGAATACAAGAAGGATTGTCGACAGAATTGCCGGTTTAACCATCGGAAGCGTAATTCGAAGCATCGTCTTCCACTTCGGCGTATCAAGTATTGTGGCTGCTTCTTCGAGATTGGCA
>JAZLIL010000095.1:0-4476 GCA_045617405.1 Lachnospiraceae bacterium
AGTCCTCAGACATATGTACAAGTGCATCATAAATGCAACTGTCGCCGTGAGGATGATATTTACCCATGGTATCGCCGACAATACGTGCCGACTTACGATGAGGCTTTTTCGGATCCAGCCCCAGTTCATTCATCGAGTACAGAATACGTCTCTGAACAGGCTTAAGTCCGTCCCTTACATCGGGAAGTGCACGGGCAATGATGACAGAAAGTGCATAGTCACGGTAAGAGTTGCGCATCTCCTCTGAAAAATCAAGATGTTGAAGTTGTTCCATAATAATCATTATGTCGCTTGCGACATTCAGTGGCGCTTTGCAGGGGCGCCCCTTGCGGGCGACACAAAGAGCGCTGTGTGATAAAATCGCGCTCTTGTTTTTTCCTTTCTTTGTAATTGGGTAGCGTGATTTTTCACACTACAGTGTTCTTCCTTTCAAAGCTGTTTTCAAAGCTTAAGTTATGTCTACGTTTGCGTTGATTGCTTCACTCATTATAAACTCTCTTCTGGGCGGAACCGCACTGCCCATAAGCAGTGATGTAATCTCATCGGCCTCCACAGCATCGGAGATAGTCACCTGCGCAAGCACACGGCTGTCAGGGTCAAGCGTCGTCTCCCAAAGCTGGTTCGCATCCATCTCGCCAAGACCTTTGTAGCGCTGAAGATTCAGTATCTTACGGCCTGAGCGGCGGAATTCCTCGAGTGCGGCATCATTAAACAGATACTCACTGACCTTTGCCTTCTTGCCCTTTGCCGCAGCAGTCTCATACTCCACCTTATAAAGAGGCGGCAGACCTCTGTAAATCTTGCCCTCGTAAATAAGCTCGGGCATATATCTGTAGAAGAATGTCAGAAGCAGTGTGCTGATGTGAGCTCCGTCGACATCGGCATCGGTCAGGATGATAATTTTGTCATAGCGAAGCTTCGATATATCAAAATCCTCAGCTATTCCACAACCGAATGACTGAATCATTGTTCTGATTTCGTTGTTCTGGAGAATCTTTTCGAGAGGGGTTTTCTCTACATTGAGCGGTTTGCCTCTAAGTGGCAAAACAGCCTGAGTCCTGCGGTTTCTGGCTGTCTTAACGGTGCCGCCCGCAGAATCTCCCTCGACGATATAAACTTCACATTCCTCCGGATGCTTTGATGAGCATGCTGCAAGCTTCGATTTTGTTTCGGAGAGATCCGTCAGTGATTTAAGCACCGCATTCCGCGCTTTATCGCTTGCTTTGCGGGCATTGTAGGATTTCATGGAATTGTCGAGAATCGTTTTAAGTATTTCGACGTTCTTGTCAAAATATCTTGTTACCTCCGATGTAAACACATCCTCGACCGCTATCTTTGCATCGTTATTGCCAAGCTTTGTCTTCGTTTGTCCCTCAAACTGCGGATCCGGATGCTTAATGGAAACTATAGCGATAATACCGCTTCTGATATCTTTTCCATCAAAATTCTCGTCCTTATCCTTAAGTACACCAAGCTCACGAGCATACTGATTGAGCACCCTCGTCAGGCCGGACTTAAATCCGGTCACCAGCGTACCGCCGTCAACTACGTTTATACAGTTACAATATGAATTAATCTGCTCAGAGAAGCTCGAATTATACTGGAAGGCTACCTCGACCTCGATGTCTCCGCTCTTGCCTTCAACATATATGGGCTCCTTGTGAAGCGTTGACTCCTCACGTGATAAATACGATACAAAGCTCTTAATACCCTCACTCTCGCAAAATACCTGCTTAAACCCGGTGTTCTGGTCCGTGAAGGTAAGCTTAAGTCCCTTGTTCAGATATGCTGTTTCTTTGAGTTTTTTGACGATTATGTCTGCTTTGAATTCAGTTGTATCAAAGATGTCCGGATCGGGGTAAAAGGTAACCTTGGTTCCCGTATCATTCTTGGTTGTCTTGCCCACAACGGGAATCATGCCGTTCTCCAGTTCAACAGCCGGATGTCCGCCATCCTTGTACTCATCGCGGAAAATCTTGCCATCGCGCCTGACTTCAACCATAAACCTTCTTGAAAGAGCATTTACAACCGAAGCACCTACACCGTGCAGACCGCCGGATACCTTATATACAGAATTTCCGAACTTGCCTCCCGCATGCAAAATTGTATATACAACGCGAACCGTCGGGATATGCTCTGTCGGATGAATGTCGACCGGGACACCGCGTCCGTGGTCGGTAATCTGCATCCCGCCGTCCTTCAGCATCGTAATTTCTATTTCATTACAAAAGCCGGCCAGATGCTCATCTATGCCGTTATCGAGTATTTCCCAAATCAGATGATGCAGACCGCGGCTTCCGGTCGAACCAATATACATACCCGGACGCTTACGGACCGCCTCAAGACCTTTGAGAACGACGATTTCGCTGCCATCATATTTTGTTGCCATGTAGTGATGATTCCTTTCAATTTTGAACTGTTCCGATATTAACACTGATTCATACGAATGATTTCTGAACCCGTTTACTGATTCATAATGCTTTTTAGAAGCCCGCCTTCTTCATCACATCGCAGAAATCAAATGTTGCAAAATAGTCTTTTGCAGTCTCTGCACGGCGGATTAACTGTACCGTACCGTCTTCCTTCTTAAGAAGCTCAGCGGAACGAAGCATTCCGTTATAGTTGTATCCCATCGAGAAGCCATGAGCACCCGTGTCATGAATGCAGATATAATCGCCGATATCGATGCGCGGCAGATCACGGTCAATTGCAAATTTGTCGTTGTTTTCGCAAAGGTTACCTACTACATCGTACTTGTGATCGCACTCCCAGTCCTCCTTGCCAAGCACGGTCACATGGTGATAAGCACCATACATGGCAGGGCGCATAAGATTAGCTGCGCATGCATCGACACCGATGTATTCCTTGTAAATATGCTTTTCATGAATGGCCTTGCAGATGAGATGTCCGAAAGGAGCCATCATAAAACGTCCGAGTTCGGTAAAAATGGATAATTCCATGCCGGCAGGAACTACAACCTCCTCGTAGGCCTGACGAACACCGTCACCGATTTTTTCTATATCGCAGGGCTTAACACCCGGACGATAAGGAATACCTACACCGCCGGAAAGATTGATGTACCTGATATCCGCACCTGTCTCCTCATGAAGTTCAACAGCCAGCTGGAACAAGTCACGTGCAAGCATGGGATAATAATCATTTGTGACAGCACCGCTGCAAAGAAATGCATGAATGCCGAAATTCTTCACGCCAAGCATCATCAGACGTCTGAACGCATCAGTCATCTGATGACGTGTCATTCCGTACTTGGAATCGCCGGGGTTGTCCATAATATCATTTGAAACATTGTAGAATCCGCCCGGATTGAAACGGCAGAATACGGTCTCGGGGATTCCGCACTCGCGATCAAGGAAGTCAATCATAGTGATATCATCAAGATTGATATATGCTCCGAGTGACTTTGCCTTAGTAAATTCACCGACGGGCGTCTCATTTGACGAAAACATAATGTCACCCGCTCCCAGTCCTACTGTTTCGGCCAGATAAAGCTCCTGCATTGACGCACAGTCCGCACCGCAACCTTCCTCTTTGAGAATCTGAAGAATAAAAGGATTGGGCGTTGCCTTTACCGCAAAGAACTCCTTGAAGCCCTTGTTCCAGGCAAATGCAGCCTTTAGTCTGCGGGCGTTCTCGCGAATACCCTTCTCATCATAGATATGAAACGGTGTGGGATATGTCTTTACAATATCCTCAACCTGCTCTTTCGTAACGAACGGTTTTTTCTCCTGTCTGTTCATACTGATCACCTTGTCGCCCGTGACATAAAGCTTCACTGCTTTAAGCACTGTTTTGGGTACTGCTTGAAGCACCCTTTGCGGGCGGTACAAAGAGCGCTATGTTGCGAATTCACGCTCTTCGTTCTCCTTTCTTCATAGTATAATCCTGCCTTTCCGATTATTGTAACGCAAAAATCAGGCCGGGGCAAGTCTCCGGCCTAAAAAAACATATATTGATTGCCTCGGTTGGCAGACGGTTCAAAACACTTCACTGACAATCTGTCTTTGAGCCTTTAATACCTAAATCTTCTTTAATCTTTGAAGTTGAGATGCCTTCTGTTCTGGGAAGATATACAACTTCGCAGTAATCCTTCAGGAAATCAAACTTGCCTTTCCAGTCATCACCCATGACGAATACATCTACATTGTTCTTTACCACATCATCAATCTTCTGCTCCCAGGTATACTCAGGGAGAACTTCATCGACGTATTTGATGGCTTCCAGAATTTTCTTGCGGTCTTCAAAGCTGTAATATGCCTTCTTGCCCTTGATGGCATTGAATTCGTCGGATGACACCACAACAATCAGGTAATCTCCAAGTGCCTTGGCACGGCGAAGAAGATTAATATGTCCTACATGCAGCAAATCGTAAGTTCCGTATGTTATTACCTTTTTCATTCCCATTCTCTCTTTCGTATTTCTGTGCACAATTTCCTTATGCGTTTGCTATAGACGCCG
>JAZLIL010000096.1:0-6437 GCA_045617405.1 Lachnospiraceae bacterium
GTGAATTATGATAAAGAACCGTAGTTCATCCGGCTCTTTGAACGGTAAAAGTGAAAAACCACACCGAATAAGAGAAGTATTGACAAAATAAAAATTATCGGCTATATTGTCACCTTGTTGGAAAAATAGAAGAAAATTAATTCAGGAGGATACTAAAATGAAGTTTAGTAATGCAAGTGATGTTAATGATTTTATCGCAGCAGTAGACAGCTGCAAGGGTGAGGTTTATCTTACCTCGGCGTTTGGTGACAAGTACAATCTTAAGTCAAAGTTTTCCCAGTTTATCGGAATCGGCGAACTTCTTAAGGAGCATGGTGATGAACTCGAGCTCTTCTGCGATGAAAAGGAAGATGAGAGAAAGCTTATCAATTTCCTCGTTGATCACAAGAACGTTGAGTGCTGATTACAGGGAGTTTTTTCGTGAAAAGACTTTCATTTTCAATAATAATTGCTTATATAGTATTAACATTTTCATTGGTGGCGGTATTTCCCGCCACCAATACTTTTGCTTTGCAGCTGAATGAAGACTGCGGGAATATCGTTAAGTCAGGTAATGAAAACGATGATTATCTGATTGTATCCATCCCGAATACCGAAACTGTAAACAGAATAGCTGTTATTATTGTTGCTGCTTCATGTCTGATTATTGTTTCAATTGCCCTTATTATTACGTTCAGACTTCGTCCGAGTATCATAAGCAACAGAGCAAAGCATTTTCACGGAAGATCAGGGAAGCTTTTCGGTGCTGTCAGTTCTACGCTATCGGGATTACTTTTCTATTGCCTGATGCTGATAATCGCTGTTTTTCTCGGCTTCTTTTCCGAAAACTCAATCTCGGGTTCGTTTATTGAGAGTGGCTATTACGCAAAGCTTCAGGATGAGCTTTTGAGTCAGGCAAAGGTCTATGCTATTGAAAAGGACATAGACACGCAAGTCCTTGATAATGTCTTTTCAATCAAACAGATAAGTGATGATGGCGAAAATTACGTTCTTGCCGCAAAGAACCGAGCAAGGTTCATATTCAACAAGAAGTCGCTGCGTGAAAAGCTTTTTAATGAAATTCTCAAGAGCAAGGGTGATATAAAAAGCGTTACGGTTTCTGAATTTCATGATGCACAAATCTATGCTGATGAACTTGCAAACATGTACTTTGAGTATGTTACAAACACCTTTATTGCTGATCACTTTATGCTTGGCGACAGAATAAGCAGCAACATTACATTTGTAATTGTAATAAATATTACACTCGTCATTCTATTGTTAATTGTAATGTATTTGACTCAAAGATATGCGTACAGAGTCGTAAAGTATATTTCGTACGGTCTTCTTGCTGCAGGTATTCTTTTCATTATAATCTGTGGGATTCTTGGAATCCCCTGTATTCCCGTTGATTACGAAATGCTTTACAATTACTGCTTTATTGCGGATCTTATCGTAGTACTTCTTTGCAGCTACAAGTTATTGGGAATTGTCCTGGGGATAGCTTCAAGTCTTTTTGCGTCTGTAATCTATCATGGTTCGAAAATCATAAAGAAGAAATCTGATTCCGGCAGCTTAAAAACGAACCATTACTGATGTTTACTTTTTTCCTGTTCTTTTACTTTCTGTTGACTTTCTTAATATACTAAAATATGATATTAATTGGTGAAGAGTTGACACAAATTGGCTGCGAAGTGACGGCAGCCTGTGTGTAATTGGAGGAAAATATGGTCGTATTCAGTATCATTTCCCTGCTTGGCGGCCTCGCGATGTTCCTTTACGGAATGAGGCTTATGGGAACAAATTTAAGGGAAGGTGCATCGGGAACGCTTAAGGCGATTATGGAGAAGGTCACCAACAATCCCCTGAAAGCATTCCTTCTCGGAGTTTTTGTTACTGCAATCATTCAATCATCTACGGCTACAATCGTTATTACATCCGGTCTTGTTTCGGCAGGTATTATTTCTTTAGATCAGTCTTTAGGTATTATTATCGGTTCTAACGTCGGTACGACCGTTACAGGTCAGATTATCAGACTTCTTGATCTCAATACATCGGGAGCTTCCTTCTTACAGTTTTTTAAACCTTCGACACTTGCTCCTCTTGCTCTTATTATCGGTATTGTTTTTATTATGTTCCTAAATTTGAAAAAGTCTGAGAACATCGGAAACATAGCAATAGGATTCGGTATTCTGTTTTCGGGACTTATGAATATGACTTCTGCTGTAAGCGGTCTGACTGAGGGCGGTGTTCTTGAGAACATCTTCATGACATTCGGCAAGACACCCGTGCTTGGTTATCTGACAGGTGCGGGCATCGCGTTTGTCCTTCAAAGTTCATCAGCAACAATCGGTATTCTTCAGGCATTTTCTTCTACCGGTGAGCTTACGTTCGGTATAGTCTATGTCATGCTTGTAGGTATCTACCTCGGAGACTGCGTAACGACTGCTATTGTCTGCTCAATCGGTGCAAAGGCTGATTCAAAACGTGTAGGTATAGTAAATATTCTGTTCAACTTAAGCGAAACGATTGTTGTTCTTGCTGTCGTTTCAATTGTTCATAATCTCGGACTTCTTGATTCTATCTGGGATGCGCCTCTTACTTCCGGCGGCATCGCTAACACAAACACAATTTTTAATCTCGGATGCGCAATCCTTTTGCTTCCGGCTGTTGGAATCTACGCGAGAATTTCGAGAAAGATTGTTAAGGATGAAGCAGTTCCCGTCAACAAGTACGAGAATGTTCTCAGTTCACTTAACCCGAAATTCTTTCCGACACCGGCTATTGCTCTTAAGAGCTGCTATGATGTCCTTGATAAGATGTTTCATGCAGCACGTGACAATATAATTAAGGCTTACAGTGTAATCTTTGATTATAATGCCGGTGTTATTTCTGAGGTAATTGCGGAAGAAGAGAACATTGACCTTATGGCGGACAGTCTGAGCAATTACATTTCACAGCTGTCACCTCACGTTAAGGATTCTCTCCAGATTGCAATAATCGACCAGTACTACAAGGTAATAAACGAGTTCGAACGTCTCGGTGACCACGCCGTAAATCTTACAGAGTGCGCAACAGAGCTTCACGACTCCGATATCAGACTTTCTGATGTCGCAATGGAGGAGCTTAAGATTTCTCAGGAACTTATTGAAAAGATTATGGTCTACACCGAGCTTGCTTTTGATAACCGTGATGTCGATGCTGCTGAACACATCGAACCGCTTGAAGAGGTCATGGATGATATGGTAGCCACCTATCACAACAACCATCTTGCAAGGCTTCGTGACGGGAAGTGTACTATCAATGCCGGTATAGTATTCATGGACATTATGTCGAATCTTGAGAGAGTATCCGATATCTGCTCGAATGTCGGCATTGCTACAATTGCCAGGGCCAACCCCGATGTTGCCAATTTCTCGCACAATTACATTTCCGGGCTGCATCAGGGAAAGAACGAGAGATTCAACAGAGAGTACAAAGAAGCTTACGAGGTCTACTTTAACAAAATCAATCAGATAGAAATGTAATCTTTTTAATCCTGGGGGGATTCATATGACAATCAAAGAGACTGCGATTAAAATGAAGGAGTGTTCTTCAAGGCTTGCTGCTTCCAACATTGAAGTTCGTAATCATGCTCTGATGCTTGCGGCGGTTGCTCTTGAAGAAAATAAGGATGAAATCTTTGCCGAGAACAGGAAGGATCTTGCGGCAGCTGAGGCGAACGGAATTTCTCAGTCTGTCATGAAGCGTCTGAAATTCGGCGAAGACAAGCTAAGTGATGTAATTGCAGGAATCTCCCAGCTTATTTCACTTGAAGATCCGCTTGAAAAGACAACACTCAACCGCGAGCTTGATGACGGATTGAGGCTCGTTCGCGTGACATGTCCGATCGGTGTTATCGGGGTTATCTTTGAAGCAAGACCCGATGCACTTGTTCAGATTTCATCGCTTTGTATCAAGAGCGGAAACTGCGCAATACTTAAGGGCGGAAAAGAAACTACTTTCACAAACAGAATTCTTTTCAGAATTATCAAGGACAGCGTTATTGAGGCAGGACTTCCTTCAGACTGTCTTTTCCAGGCTGAGGCACATTCTGAAATCGATGAGCTTCTTACTTGCTACGGTTTCGTTGATCTTATTATTCCGAGAGGTTCAAATGCATTTGTTCAGCACATCATGAACAATACGAGGATTCCGGTTATGGGTCATTCGGATGGAATCTGCCATGTCTTTGTAGAAAAGAGTGCTGATTTTGATAAGGCTGTCAGGATTATTGTTGATGCCAAGACACAATACAGTGCCGCCTGCAATGCAGTTGAGACTATTCTTGTAGAACGCTCGATAGCCGCTAAATTTCTGCCTTTGCTAGCTTCGGAAATGGCTGAGAACAATGTAAAGCTCAACGGCACCTCCGAGGTAAGGGAGATTATCGATTCATCAGAGATTCCGGACGGTGTATTTAAGGAGTATCTTTCACTTGAAGCATCGGTAAAGCTTGTAGACGATGTTTACGAAGCTGTTGCACACATCAATAAGTTCGGATCGCATCACACTGATTCGATTATCTCAGAGGACGCCGAAGCAGTCGATGTATTTATGAAGACTGTTGACTCGGCAGGTGTTTATCACAACTGCTCGACAAGATTCGCAGACGGCTTCCGCTACGGATTCGGCGCAGAGGTCGGAATCAGCACATCTAAGCTTCATGCGAGGGGCCCTGTGGGACTTGAAGGACTTGTTACCTACAAGTACAGGCTTTTCGGTAACGGACACATAGTCGGAGACTATGCAAGCGGAGTGAGAAAGTTTCGACATAGGGATATTTAATAACACGACTGCATTGACTCTGTAATAGCGCTTGATTATACAGGTAGTCAGCAAGATTATTTGAATTCCACCGATTTGAAAAAATGCTTGCAATTATCGGTATTCTGTTATATTATCTTTTTTGACAAGGGCGTCATTTGGTGGTTTTCATCGGATGGCGTTTTTTATTTGAAAATGCATTTTATATTCCAGGAGGAAAAGACTATGTCATACGTTGATGATGTTTACAACATGGTTGTAGAGAAGAACCCCGCACAGCCCGAGTTTCATCAGGCTGTAAAGGAAGTTCTTGAGACACTTCGTACCGTTATCGAGGCAAATGAGGAAGAATTCAAAAGAGATGCACTCCTTGAAAGAATTGTTAATCCCGAGCGTCAGATTATTTTCAGAGTTCCGTGGGTTGATGATAAGGGTCAGGTACAGGTAAACACAGGCTACAGAGTTCAGTACAACTCTGCAATCGGGCCTTACAAGGGAGGTCTTCGTCTTCATCCTTCAGTAAACATCGGTATTATTAAGTTCCTCGGATTTGAGCAGATTTTCAAGAATTCACTTACAGGTCTTCCTATCGGCGGCGGTAAGGGTGGATCTGATTTCGATCCCAAGGGAAAGAGTGACAGAGAAGTTATGGCATTCTGCCAGAGCTTTATGACTGAGCTTTACAAGTATTTAGGTGCTGACACTGACGTTCCCGCAGGTGACATTGGAACAGGTGCACGTGAAATCGGATTTTTATATGGACAGTACAAGAGACTTACAGGTCTCTATGAGGGTGTTCTTACAGGTAAGGGTCTTTCATACGGCGGTTCACTTGCAAGAAAGGAAGCAACAGGTTACGGTCTTCTTTATCTTACTGAGGAGCTTATTAAGACACACGGCAAGAAGTTAAAGGGCATGACAGTTGCAGTTTCCGGTGCCGGAAATGTTGCAATCTACGCAATTGAGAAGGCTACACAGCTTGGTGCAAAGGTTGTTACATGTTCTGGTTCAACAGGCTGGATTTACGATAAGAACGGAATCGATGTAGAGCTTCTTAAGAAAGTCAAGGAAGTTAAGAGAGCACGTCTTGATGAGTATGCTAATGAAAGAAAATCAGCAACATATACGGTTAAGCAGAACGGCGAGCACGGTGTATGGAGCGTCAAGTGCGACGTTGCACTTCCCTGTGCTACACAGAATGAACTCAATCTTGAAGATGCAAAGATGCTTGTTGCTAACGGCGTATACGCTGTTTGTGAGGGCGCTAACATGCCTACAACAATGGATGCAACAAAGTATCTTCAGGATAACGGCGTTCTTTTCTGCCCCGGCAAGGCTGCAAACGCAGGTGGAGTAGCTACGTCGGCACTTGAGATGAGCCAGAACTCAGAGAGACTTCACTGGTCATTCGAAGAGGTTGATGAGAAGCTTCATGGAATCATGGTTAACATCTTCCACACAATCGACGACACAGCTAAGAAGTATGGAATGGAAGACAATTATGTTGCCGGAGCTAACATTGCAGGCTTCATGAACGTAGTTGATGCCATGAAGGCTCAGGGTATTGTCTGATCATTATATGGATTAAATTTATCGCGAAGGGTGCTTGCAAAATGTGAGCACCCTTTGTATTATTTATAAAAGTACAAGAG